>PFJC01000056.1 GCA_002782865.1 Candidatus Uhrbacteria bacterium CG_4_10_14_3_um_filter_41_21 | reverse complement strand
CGCCCGCAGGAGGGGTCTGGGGAGGAATGCGGGCGGGATTCGGATTCGCCAAATTATTTTTGTGCCAATACAAATTCATATATGGGATTATACCTCCATATTGAGGATAAGCGCAATAGTTGATAAACTGTTAATATCAATATGGCTCAAATTTCCAAAACATTAGGTCAAAACATCAAGCGGATACGGCTTCGCCGTAAAATGTCGCAAGGCGACATTTGCAGGGCAATAAAGATGGATAGGAGCTACATGAGCGCGATTGAGGGCGGTAAAGTAAACGTAACCATTGCTATCGTGGAAAAACTTGCTCATGCGCTTGATGTTTCGGTGGACGAGCTTTTGAAATAATTTTATGTGTGGAATATCTGCAATCATTGGAAAAAATAAACAGGATATCAATCGGCTTGAAAAAATGCTTGTGCCGATTGCTCATCGAGGGGAGAAAAAGTACTTTAACGAAAGTGCTGATTTTGGAACATGCGTTCTCGGAATGAACCGTCTTGCGATTGTGGATAGAGAACGAGCGAAACAGCCGATTTCTTCATCAGACGGTAGATACCATATTGTTTTTAATGGAGAGATTTATAACTACAAGGAGTTACAGAACGAGCTTAAAGAAATCGGCTGTTCATTCACTACCGATTCGGACACAGAAGTTTTGGTGAATGGCTATGCGACATGGGGAGAAAAACTTTTGGACAAAGTAAGTGGAATGTTTGCGTTTTTCATCTACGACAGCAAGGAGAATACATTTTTTGCCGCTCGCGACCCATTCGGAGTAAAACCACTTTACTGGGCAAAAGACAATGACAAAAATTATTATTTTGCTTCTGAAATTAAGTCGCTCGTTGAAATTGAGGTGATAAAAACCGTAAATCTTTTTCCGTCGGGACATTTTATGAATAACGGAAAATTAAAAAAGTATTTTTCAATTGATACAAAAATTGATGAAAACATTACCGAAGAAACCGCCGTTAATAAAATTAGGGAACTTTTTGATCATTCCATAAAAATCAGAACTCAAACCGATTTACCCGTTGCTGTTTATTTGAGTGGTGGAATAGATAGCACGGCTGTATTGGCTACGGCTCTCAAATATCACAAAGACACGACAGCAATTATTGTTGGGAACGAGCAATCAACAGACCGACAAATTGCCGTCCAATACTGCGAAGAAAATAGTATCAAATACATCGTTGGCGTTCCGCCGACTGAAGAAGAATTAGCAAAAACCATTCCAGAAATAATCCGTATGACCGAAAGTTTTGAGCCGAATATGATACGGCAGTCAGCAGTATCATATTTCATCGCAAAAACGGCAGCAGAAAAAGGATT
>PFJC01000053.1 GCA_002782865.1 Candidatus Uhrbacteria bacterium CG_4_10_14_3_um_filter_41_21 | reverse complement strand
TCCAGAAGTCGCTGGAGTTTCGTTTGTATAGCGCGGATTCTCTCTTGGCTTTCCTGAACAAAAGCGATTGAGGATTGGGCGGATTCTGATTTTTCTTTTTCTAACATCTCTCGTAATTGTTCCGCCCAATCCTGTCTCAAAGAAAATTTTTGAATGAGAGATGATAACTGGCGATCCAGTTCCTCTTGGCGAATACAAGGTTCGGGACATTTCATATCCTTTCGTTTTTTGGTGCAGTGGTAGTAAATATATTCGTGCTGGTTTCCATTTTTCTGCTTGTGGTGCGGCCTGCCTCTTTGCTTCAACACTTCCTGCGCCTTGTCAAAAATTTTCTTTGAGACGACTGGCTGATGCTTGCCTTCGTGGATTTCGCCACCATAGCGAAAATGTCCGTAGTAGAACGGATTGGAAAGGATAAAAGTAATTCTGTCTCGGTGGAGTCGCTTGCCGTTTCGAGAATGGATGCCGGATTGCGCCAAAAAGTTTGAGATGTCTTCGAGGCGCGAATTATTTTTTGCGTAGAGCGTAAAGGCCTTGCGGATAATCACACTTCGCTTTTTATCAACGACCACAGTTTTTGTCCGCACATCGTTGATATATCCCACAGGCGCAAGGCCTGGATATTCTCCGCGCCTCACTTTTTGGCGCAATCCTCGTTTAGTATTCTCGGCAAGCGAATCCACATAATATTTACTTTGCCCAAATGCGATATTGAGCATGAACTTTCCTTGCGAGGTATTTTCACACTAAAATTGTGGAAATTTCAGGTCCGCAAGTCCACCGCCGTCAAGCAGGTAGATAATCTTTCCACCATCAACAGAATTGCGCACCAATCTATCGGGGTGCCAAGCAAGGATAGCGTTTGCATCACCGTGTTCTATACGCTCTATCATCTTGTTAAAAATCGGACGACCGGTAACTTTGGCAGACCGCTTTTCAATCAACTCCTCGGCGATATGCAAACCCTCTTGCTTGGCAAAGGCGCGCAATTCTGTGATCTGCGCTTCAATACTCAAAACCTGCTTGTCCTCAACATCGGTGGACTTGCGGGCGTAGAAAAAATATTTGTTATTGTTCATGCTCATAAAATTATTGGGCAAAGCAAATCCGATACAGAATTAAAATCGCACGGGAGGCGAACCTCGTCTTGGCGGGCAGAGAGGCGCGCGAGAGCGCGCCGAAAAGCATTGCATTCCCCCCACAAAATCAGTGGACGGCGCTTTGCGCCGCCAACCAAAAAGTCGGTCAAATTGAAAAAAGTCAGATTTTGGTGTGTCTTTACAGTTTGGCTCGAACTCATTTTATCAAAAACTGCTGAGCGAAACCAGACTAAGGAAGCCAGCCCGCCGCCGCTCGCTGGCACT
>PFJC01000039.1 GCA_002782865.1 Candidatus Uhrbacteria bacterium CG_4_10_14_3_um_filter_41_21 | reverse complement strand
CTTGCGAGAAATCGAATATCCGTTATTCACTTCACCCTCCGTTACAGGTCAACACATGGGTTGACCCCTACATGAGGGGAAATGTGGTCTTTTTACCCAGACCTCGGGCTCTCTCTAATTGTTGAATTGTGAAGTTTGCTCTCTCTTTCAATCTTCATCTTTCTGACGCTGGAATAATAGCATATTTTTACACTTTTGTCAAGAGCTAGGGCTTGATTAATGGCTAATATTAGATATAAAAGACCAATAGAAAATTAAGGTTTAGACCTTTAGAACCTGAGATCTACTGCTCTATTAGTCTAATCTCTAACTATCTTTCGTGTTATAATCAAACCCTATGACACTCCGCTCTCTTTTTTCACATTTAACTCCTATCATCCTTTTTGCCCTTATTACCCCTATAACTCTTTTTACCCTTTTAACCCCCTCATTTTCCTACGCCTATAACCCTGATTATCTCATTTCTGACTGGGATTTAACCGATCCCTTTGCCCTGGATTTCAATCAAATCCAACATTTCTTAAACAGAGGCTATTTAGGCGACTATAAAACAGAAAACTGGGAAGGTGACAGCAAATACGCCGTTAGTATTATTTGGGATGCTGCTCAATATATTGGAATTAGCCCAAAAGTACTTTTGGTGATGTTGCAAAAAGAGCAAAGCTTGATTGAAGACGATAACCCTAGCGAAAATCAACTAAACTGGGCCATGGGCTATGGAGTCTGCGACTCTTGTTCAAAATCAGATCCTTCAATTCAGCGCTGGCTTGGATTTGGAAAACAAGTAAATTCAACTGCCCTTCAGTTAATTGATGGCTATCTGGCAGACATTGAAGAGGACGGATCAACCCAAGGAAAATACGGTCCCGGAATTCCGGTTGAAATTGATGGCACTACTGTTACTCCAGCTAACGCGGCCACCGCTGCCCTTTACGCTTACACGCCACACCTGCACGGCAACGAAAACTTTGTTACAATTTGGAACCGCTGGTTTGAAACCGAGTATCCAAGTGGCTCGCTCCTTAAAGTTGCCGGTCAAAACGGCGTGTATTTAATTGAGTACGGTTATAAACGACCAATCCACAGCTGGAGCGCTCTGCTATCTCGTTTTAACCCCGATCTTATCATTGAGGTTTCTGAAAACACGCTTGCCAACTACGCTGACGGCCAAGCAATAAATTTCCCTAACTATTCCTTACTTCAAGACGAAAGCGGTCAAATCTATCTTTTAGTTGACGACTCACTTCGTCCATTTGCATCAACTGATGTTTTTCATGCCATTGGCTTTGCCGACGACGAACTGGTTCAAATTACAAGCGACGATGTTTCCGCTTTCGAAATTGGAGACACAGTCACAAACTCAACCCAAGACCCTACCGGCAAGCTACTGCGTCTTACCACCAACAATGCTTTGTTTTATGTCCGGGATGGTTACAGACATATAATCCTTGATGACATAATTGCCAAACTTGCCTATCCAAATCTTCAGGCAGTATCAGCTCTGCCGGTTGAAGTTGAGCAATACAAAGAAGCGGAACCTATCAAAATCCCGGACGGTTATTTAGTTAAATCAGCTGACACACCAACCGTGTATGTAGTTTCCGAAGGTGAAATTAGAGCAATTGCCAGCGAGCAAGTATTTACCTCTTTTGGCTGGTCTTGGGATGATATCTTAACTGTAAGCCAAACAGCCTTAAATCTTCACCGCATTGGTGATAGTATTAATACAGAATTTTAAGAGATCAATGACAAGAGACTAGAAACTAGCTTCTAGACCCTAGACACTATAAATATGCTTGTATTTGCCGGCCTTACTCCTCATTCCCCCTTGCTTCTTGAATCAATCAGTAAAGATCAAGCTAAGCATTTGGAATCAACCACCACCGCCATGAAAGAATTGGCTGATGATCTTTATGCCGCCCACCCCGATACAATCCTTTTAATTTCCCAACACCCAACAATGTATGACGCTTCATTTTCCATTAACCTAAGCGATCCATACGAATTTGATTTACGAACTTTCGGGGAGCTTGGCTTTGATAAAAAATTGCGACCGGAAATTATGTTGGTTGATCATCTGCAAAGATATTTAAGAAAAGAAAATATTCCAATAACTTTAACTACCGATGAAGCCTTGGATTATTCGGCTGCAGTTCCCCTTCATTTTCTGACTGAAAGATTGCCAAAAGTCAAACTGATTCCAATCACATACTCAAAGCTGGGTCCAAAAGCGCATTTTCAATTTGGCCAAGCACTTAAAGATGTTATTTTTGAAAGCAACGAACGCATTGCAATTATTGCCAGTGGCGACCTATCACACGCCCTAACAAGCGAAGCGCCAGCCGGATATTTTAAAGAAGGTGAAGAATTTGATAAAAAAATTCAAGAACTTATCATTCAAAAAAATACAGTTGGTCTGGTTAATCTTAATGATAATCTTGTTGAAAACGCACATCAAACAATTTATAATCCCCTTTTGATACTATTCGGATTGCTTGAAAGAATATCAGTTAATCCTCAAATTTTAAGTTATGAAGCACCTTTTGGTGTTGGTTACTTGGTTACAAACTTTGTTTTAAGATGAATATGATAGCCGAGGTGATTCCGCAAATACGACTTCCCAGGAGGTTTAGTTTTTTTGATTATGGGGTTTCTGACTTAAAAATTAATATTGGCGATGTTGTACGGATATCTTTTAAAAATCGTGAAGTATTGGGAGTTGTTAGGGGTTTAAGAAAAGAATCAACTCACAAAGTTCAAAATATAATTTCTATTATTGAGCCTGAATTTTTAAATTCAGATGATATTAAAAGACTAGAGTCGATCGCTACAAACATTGCTCAATCACCTTCTACTGTTCTACACACGACTTTGTTTGGATTTAGAAATAAAAAAGATGAAGTAAAACAAAACCACATCAGTTATCCAAAATTGATGATCGACAAACAAACAGCCAAGCAGGTTTCAGCAGTAATGGCAGAACTAAAAGATAAAAATCAACTCTTTTTTCAAACAAATATCGAAGGCGCTCTTACGCTTGCTTATGCATTAACTAAGCAATTTAAAAATCAAATTTTGATTTTAGCCCCACACGAGCGTGATGCCAAAGTTATCCACAAACTAATCGACTTTAAATACAAAACAGCAGTTCTGCACGGAAAATGCACTACGGCCGATAGAAATGCGATAATTCGTTCCTGGCAATCAGGCGAAACCAAGATTTTAATCAGCACCAGACAGGGATCACTTTTGCCGGCTAAAAAGATCGATGCGATCTTAGTGATTGACGCCGGATCAATTGATCACAAAAACTGGGACCGCAATCCAAGATATGACGCCCGGCTGGCAGCTGAACTATTGGCAAATCAACATCAGGCAAAATTAGTTTTTACAGGATTTACTCCCAGGCTTCTTGATATCTTTGAAAAAAGACTGATTATTTTTAGCCAAAGTACGGATGCACAAATAATTAATCTAAGCGCTCGCGAAGAATATTCTGGAATTCCCCTTATTTCTGACACGCTTAAAAATAAAATTTCTGAAGTATTAAAAACAAATAAACAAACGCTTTTGGTCTACAACCAAAAAGGCGTTGCTAAAAGATTGCAATGCAGTGTGTGCCGGCATATTCCGTTTTGTGGAACATGTGGCGCCAACCCTGTTGTTCGAACAAGCGATTTACTCTGTCCGGTTTGTAAAACAGAAATGTGGATTCCAAAAAAATGCCCAGCTTGTGGCGATGACAAATTAAAACCACGCGGAGTTGGAAACAAAAAAATTAAAACTGAACTTCAAAAAGCGTTTCCCGGAAAATCAATTTCAATAGTTGATAAACAAAACATTGAAAATCTAAATGCTGATATTTTAATTGTAACTGAGTACTTTTTCCAGGCAATTCATTACCCATTTATGAAAAATAAATTCGGACTTGTTGCCGATATTTGCATAGACCTTGGACTTGGCGGTGGCTATGACAGTTCAGAAATTACGGCAATGAAACTCAATCGCTTGCTTGCAATTGCCAAGCAACAAAAAGCTGATTGTATTATTCAAACTTGGATTCCAGAGGAAATTAAAAAAATGATGAATTTAAAACGCTTTTTAGACTCAGAGTTAGATATTAGATCAAAATATCGATTATTTCCCGCTTTTGAAGCAATTACCATGCGTGCCCCTGGAAAAAACTTCGAAGATGTGATAAGATCTTCGGTCGTTAATATAACAGAAAAGATTGCCCTTACAACAATTGAAAATTCGTGTATTATCGATACAGAGCTAAGAAATTATGATATTTGAAGTGCTCACAACTCCAAACCCAAAACTGCGTGAGCGATCTCGCGAGGTTTTAGTTAATGAAATAAAAACTCCAGAAATGCAAAAGTTTTTTGATGATTTAGTGGAAACAATGAAGGTTGAAGATGGAATTGGTATTGCCGCTCCGCAAGTTGGAAATAATATTCGCGTAATTATTGTTTTAACGAAAAAAGGTCCTGAAGTTTTTATAAATCCAGAAATAACTTTCAGATCAATTAAAAAAGTTAAAGAAGAAGAAGGATGCCTGTCAGTGCCGGGGGTATACGGAATCGTGGAGAGGTGCAAAGAAGTAAGAGTTAGTGCGCTTGATCGCAACGGAAATAAAATTCAACCGGATACAAAAGGATTCATGTCAATCATATTTCAACACGAAATTGATCACCTTGACGGCATTTTGTTTATCGACCGCGCTAAAAAAATTAAAGCCGAAGGAACTAGTAGAATTTAATAAGAACAGGGACAGAAAATAAATATCTCACTTTATGTGGTGGCTTAGTGACCACCGTGGTCACTAAGCCACCACATATTAATGTAATCTAAAAGCTAATAGCTAACTGCTATAGTATGATAAAAATTGCTTTTTTTGGAACTCCTGAGTTTGCCAAAAATTTCCTTGCTAGACTTTACGCTGACGCGCAAATTTCTGTTTGTGCTGTTGTTTGCCAACCTGATAAGCCAGTTGGAAGAAAGCAAGAACTGGAAGCACCGGCTACAAAAATATTCGCGCTTGAAAATAAAATCCCAGTTTTCCAACCGGCAAATTTAAAATCAGATATCAAGATGCCGGCGGTTGATTTGTTTGTCGTTGTTGCTTATGGCAAAATTATTCCTCAATCAATTTTAGATATTCCAAAGCACGGCACAATTAATGTTCATCCTTCCCTTTTGCCAAAATATCGTGGACCGTCTCCAATTCAGTCAGCAATCGCTAATCAAGATTTAGAAACTGGAGTATCGATAATGCTATTGGATAAGGAAATGGATCACGGACCAATACTCAAACAGATAACTATAACTATTGACGATAACGAAACTCCAGAAACTCTGCGAGCAAAGATTGTTGATGTTGGCGCTCCACTTCTTATATCATCCATCAAGAGCTTTTTGGCTGGCGATCTTAAACCAACCGAACAAGACCACAGCAAGGCCACAATTTGTAAGCTTTTAACTCGTGATGGTGGGATTATCGATTGGAACGAATCAGCCGAACAAATTGATGCAAAAATTCGAGCCTTTACTCCATGGCCAGGCACATCAACAAAATGGGATAATAAAATTTTAAAAATCCATCGCGCGTCCGTAGAGTCCCGCCCAAGTGCCGGCCCGGACGATTTGGGCGACCGCACAGGGTTTACCCTACGCCAAGGCAAGGTCAAAATTATTGATAACAAATTATTCATCGGCACCGCCTCAACCGCCCTTGAGATTTTAGAACTACAACTTGAGGGAAAACAAAAGATGAATGCTAAAACATTCATCAATGGTTTCTCAAATATTAACGGCACTAATCTTTCTTAAATCGCTCTTCGCGTGTAAATTTAGGTTTTGGTGGCGGTAAATCTAAAATTTCTTGATCAATCACGCCTCCAAGCGCTTCAAAATCTGCTAGATCAACAGATATTTTTTTTAAAACATTTATAGGAGTATAACTTTGCCAATCAGCGTCTGGCACATCCCTAAAATTACCTTTTGATAAAACATAAACAGCTCCGTCAACTAATTGTATTTCGATACTACTTCTAATTTTTAAGATTGCTTGCCCGTCAGACATCTCAGTAACAATATGGCAGCTCGGGGTTTTATCAGGAGGTGGTAAAATTGCCCTCATAACAGCCAAACGAGCATGATCAGTGGCATAAACCGCGCAACGATTCCTATCTGGGTGGCCAGTGGCACAATAAGCATCACCTGTCATTAATCTCTTGATCTCAGTATTTGGTGATCCGTGAAACAAAAACCGACCATCACTCTCCAGTCTTAAAAGATATTCGGCAGTTATTTCATTTTCTTTTTGTTCTGGGATCTTGATTAATTCTTTTTCTGGTGATCTTTGATTTTCTCTCATATTATTTCTGCATCGTCACAGCTACGCTTTGTTGTTTGCCGTGATTTTTCATCAACTCTGGTTTTTTGAGCGTTAGCTCAAATTTTTTATTTCGCACGCCAAAGTCCAAAAACGGAATTACAAACAGCATATATCCAAGTCCAATTGGATGATTTACATATGGGCTAAAAGTATGAGCTACAAACAAAGCTATAATTCCGGAGAGCAAACCAACCGCTAGCCACTTAAAGCTGTGATTTTTAATGGTATGCCAGCCTACAAGCATTATTGAGGCAAAGTATAAAACAAATGCCAAAAGCCCTAATAATCCCATTTTGAGCCAAATATCATGCCATCCCCACTCCAGTCTGTAAGTTGAATACATATACTCACCAAACTCGGTAATAATCCGCGGATCTTCAGATGTGTAGCTTACCTGAGTTCCAAACCCAGAACCTAAAATAGGATGAGCATAAATGCCGTTCATTAATGACTCCAAAAGATTCCAACGGCTAGCAACAGCTTCGCTTCTTCCGGTCTGAGCTGATGTTTGAAAAAATGCTGCGTCTGATAAATCAGGCCTAGCAGGAACTGGAATCATTATCACGCACCAAATTAATAACATTGAAACCAATCCGGCGATTAATAGACCGATGGTTCTTTTTGGAATCGTGACCAACTTCTTTTTACCAAAAAAACAAGCCACTAAAAATATCGAGACTGCAGCAACGGCTAGTCCTAAAATAAAACTTCGAGACAAGCTAAGAAGTAGTGCTGTTACCAAAAGCACAAACGCAATCCAAACCCACCCTGTTTTTCTGGAACCGCGCCATAAAAATAATGAAGCGGATGTTAATAATGTAATTCCAGGAATCAAAATAAACTGAGCGGGCATAAAAATTCTGTACCAATAATCATTACTTTGCATCAAATTAAATTTTGTTAAAATGATATCAAGCAGACCGCCTTTGTTATCAACCACTTGCAAAGTGATTTCAGCTAGTCTTGAATCACGAACAAAGGTGTATAAAACATGCAAAGCATCTCCATCCAAATGAGTAAACAAAAACGCCAGGATAATTGTAAATGCTGAAATCCAAAGTAAACAACCGGCCAACATCTCAAGCATCTGCCGACGCTTATCGTTATCCCAATTAACTGATATGAGTGGCAACAAATATGCAATTGTTACATAGCCATTCATATCATCAAATGATGAAGTAAATCCGTTATTCAAATATCCAATTAAAAATCCAACTGAAACTGCAACTGAAAGCACAATCCATGGCAGATCGCGATATAGTTCAAACTTAATTCTCATGCTTCCCTTTAATCCCACCATAGCTGGGCGCAGCACCGTTATTCCCCACGCCAACATTACGGCCAGAAAAATAACCATCCGAATAGAAAGTGAAAACCCAGACAAACTTACATCAAGCAAATGCCCGTGTCCCCCAACAAAAATTTCCGTAAAAACAATTAATAGTCCGGAATGTAGCGACTTCCAGGTTGTGGCAAATGTTAAAACTCCTACGATAATTAAAAACGGAAATTCAACCACAGTTTCTCGGGCAAAAAATGCCAGAATGTGCATTACGGCAATTGCCAAAACTACTTGCCAGGTTATTTTTCCAAAAAATTGTTTAGCTATCATATTATCTAGGTTTAATTAATGCTGCTAAATATCCAAGAACTATAAAAAGCGGGGTCAAAATCCACAATAACAAAGCTTGAGAAAAACCGTTATGTTTTGCTATGTACTTTCGCAAACTTTGGCGAATACAGCGTTGTTTTTTTATTGTCGCAACTTTATTAAATGTATGCCCCTTGTGATGTTCTATTTGCAGGTCTGCGTAATGTCTAACTTTCCAGCCAGCGTCAACTGCCATTTTACAGTAATCAACTTCTTCAAACCAGATAAAATATCTTTCATCCAAATAACCAATTTCATTTATTAAATCTCGACGAATAAACATAAATGCACCCATAATTGAATCAACATCTTGGGTCTGATATGGGTTTTTGTCATGCATCATGTAGTGGTCAATTGCATTTATTTTTTTTATAAAATGTGGGAGTTTTAGCATTATTAAGATTTGATCAGAAAGAGTTGGAAAACGCCTGATACTATCTTGCAAAGTGCCGTCCGGATATCTGATTACGCAACTGGCAATTCCAACTTGAGAATCTTCATCCAGGTGTGTAATCATTTTTGCAAAAACATAACTGCTAAAACTGGTGTCAGGATTTAACAGTAATACATATCTGCCTTGAGAAATTTTCATCCCCCGATTAACGCCCGCTGCAAAGCCTTCATTTTTTTCGTTACGCAAATACTTTGAACCTTCGTAGGACAGAAGAAGTCCTCTGGTTGCCTCACTAGCACCGTTGTCAACCACGATTAACTCAAAGCGAATATTTTCCGACTCGTAAACACTGTCAAAACATTTCTTGAGCAAATCAAGATTTTCGTTATAAGTTACAACGACTACGGAGATATCAAGGCTCATAATTTATGTTTGTTGTTAATTATTTTCCGTGCTTGCTCGTATTTTCGAATTTTTTCTGGTACTACACCAAACTTATGCCAAGGCACTCTATACATATAAGACGGTAGCCATGACGACCCAATTCTTGACCGACCTGAAACTAAAACTTTACACAAAACACCATCAACCAAAACACCAATATTACCCTGCTCTAACATTGTTAGCCAAACATCCCAATCTTGTAAGCGCAAAATATGTTCATCAAAACCCGGAAAATCTTTTCGCCTAACCAAACTACCGGTATGAATATAATTTTGTTTTCGCAAAAGTTGAGCGTCAAATGGAATTCCTTTGAACTTTTTCCAACCAAATTTAAAAGCGCTGTAGGCGTAACTTGCATCCGGGTTTTCATCTAACGCTCGCTTCATCCTTTCGAGCATATCTGAATTCATTATGACATCAGCGTCACAGAAAATTACGAACTCGCCTTTTGATTCTGCCAGTCCACGATTACGAGCTGGGTTTGCTCCTTGATTTTCTTGATTAATTATTTTGATTTCAATCCCCGACCACTGACCCCTGACCCCTGACCACTTTGAATACTTCTCTAGAACTTCAGAAGTATTATCAGTCGACCCATCATTAACAACGATTATTTCGATATTAAAATAAGTTTGAGCAAGCACCGAATCCAAACATTTAGGCAGAGTAGCTGCATGTTGATAAGTAGGAATTATTACTGATATTAGCGGTTCTGTCATAATAGTACCTTTAGCTTACTCATCTGTTTTTCGCGAGTAAAATCAGAAATGACAAAATCTCTTCCCTTTTTTCCAAGCGTAGATCGCAAATTCGAATCATTTGCCAGTTTATCAATCGCATTTTTTAGTTCTGAAATATCATTAATTAAAATCCCACCGCCAACCGCTTCGTTTACTCCCGGAGTATTAATAGCGATAACTGGAGTCTGGAATAATTGCGCCTCCAAATAAACAATACCGAATCCTTCTCGATCATAAACACTTTTTTTAGCAGGCATTACAAAAATATCTGACTGTGAAAAAAGCTCTGGGAGTTTACGATCTGAAACATGTTGCAAAACTTGGATTCTGTCTTGAAGTTCAAGACTATTAATTTTATTTTCGATTTCTTTTCTCATTTCTCCGTCACCGACAATTGTATAATTTATATTTTTTTGGTTCTTGATCGCTTCGATAACATCCAGATGACCCTTGCGCTCTACCAGACGAGCAACGGTAAGCAGTCTAATTTGATCTGATTTTTGTTTTGATATAAAAGACGATGACTCAACAAAAGCATCTGACACTGCTGGATAAACAACAAGCGGATTCGCAATTCCAAATTCTAAAACTTCTCGTGCTAGCGCTTTTGAATTAACAACAACCCGCTGGGCATTTTTTAAAATCTTTTTACTTAACCATCCCTTCCAAATATTGCGACGGGAAAGATCAAAATCCATTCCGTGCAAAATAACTACATATGGTTTTCTATTAATCATTGATGTCAGCCATGCTACTGTTCCGATCGGTAAAATATGACTTATCCACAGGGCATCATATTTCTTCATCTCGCGTAAAATCTCAAAAAACATCGCCAATCTTCCTGGCAGTTCTTTCCAATACAAAACATCCACCTCTTCGGAGAATGTCTCTTTTATGGCACCCAGGTAGCGCGCTACTCCACCGCGCGCCGGAGGGTAATCATGAGTTGGAAGGAGGATTTTCATAATTTCCGTTTGGCCTCATCAACCTCCAAAATTTCTTTAAGTGTGCAGGCTTTATAGAACCAAAAGCGAATATTAGTGCTGTATAAACCACTACTCCAAGCATAATCGATAATACAAAATGCATCAGTGGCTTTGTCATAATTACAACAGTTGCCATCACAAGCGATGCTAAAACAATTCCCCAAGTAGATCTAATCAAATCCATTACTTTCAAATCTACAACGCGCTGAACAAAAAACCAACCAGCGACAACCATAAATGCAAAACTGACAAGTCCGGCGTAACAAGCACCAGCAACACCGTAAACTGGAATAAGTAGTAAGTTGGCGCCGACATTGATAATCATTGTTACTCCCATGATCGCTGTCTTTGTTACCTGCCTGTTTGTAGCATTAAGCAAAGACCCGAGCGGAAAATCCAGAAAAATAAACAGCAAAACGAAAATCAAAATTTGTAGTGGCAATATTGAAGCTTCAAATTCAGAACCATAAAAAGCGTGGATAATTTCAGGAGCTAGCGCCCAAATACCCAGAACAATCGGCACACCAATTAACATCACATACCAAAGAGCGTCGTCCAGTGTTTGCTTAAGTTTTTTCTGATCATTGGCTCTGGCTGCCATGGCTGGATAAAGAGCCGCCACAAACGCAAGCGGTATAAACTGAAAAGCGTAGGTTAATTTATAGGCAACGGCATAAATACCAACAGCATGCTCGCCGATTTGGATGGAGAGAATAATGCTGTCAACATAGGAATAAACTTTTACAAAAATTGCGGCCATAAAAAAGGCTAAAGCCATTTTCATTGGATCCCAACCTAATCGCCAAGTTGGAACGAGTGCTTTTATTCCTAATTTTCGCACAACTTGAAAAGCTGAAAATATCATATTCCAAAGACTGCCAGTCATAAGAGCAACAATCAAAAGTGGTAAAGATGCAATTCCGGTCAAAAGAAAAATCGTTCCAGCGATGGCGGCAATTATTTGTCCCATGAACAATCCAACTGCTTCGTATTTTAATAAATGCAAACCTCGTAGTATTCCGTAAAAAGAAAGCGAAAGCGTATCAGCTACCATGATAACAATTGCCAGTCTGATCAAAAGTGTTACATCGGCGCCGTATCCAAGTACAAGCGGTAAGAAAAATGCAATCATGACTGTGACAGGAATCGTTATTACTTTTATTCCCAAAACAGTTTGCGACCACACTTTGGCGTCGCTTGTCTTCTTTGCAATTTCTCTGATCAAAACCGATGTAATTCCAACATCATCAAGCGCCATTAAAATCATTATCACTGCAAGTGCCAAAAAATAGCTACCTGTATCCTCCACACCCATAAAGCGAGCGATCATGGCAAAATACAAAAAAGCTACGGCTTTTTGACCCACAGATGCTAGCGTTAGATAAAGCGTATTCTGAGCTAGATTGATGTTTTGTTGTGACATAGAATAGATCAATAATACGCCATATTTGGCGAAAAAACAACGAGGCTTAGCCTTCAATGCTTAGCCTTAACAGTCTTGCAATAAAAAGTAATTCAGGAATAATGTAATCAAATAAAAATTTCCGAAATACATAGACGATTGTCTATGTATCTTGTAAACTAATGTTTCACATTACATGGTTTCATAAAATATCAAGCGCCGCTTAAACAAATAATAAACATTAAAAACCCGCCGATTTGGGCGGTTTTTTAAATTATATTTTTCCCTGATATTTGCCCCTGCAAACGACCACACGGCGTCGTCTCTTCTGTATCTATCGTTTTCTCCATTGTGGGCTTCGTCGAGCACCATGCTTTCCAAATTTTGTTCGCTCTTTCTTTCGAGCATCGCGAGTCATCATTCCATGAGCTCTTAACACTAGTTTAAGTGACTCGTCCCACTTTACCAAAGCGCGAGCAATTCCGAGTTGAATAGCGTCGGCCTGACCTGCTAATCCACCACCAATTGCTCGGACAGTGATATCAACTTCTTCTAGCTTTCCGACTTCTTTAAGTGGAGCAATTATCATATCACGAAGCTGATTAGTTTTAATATAATCAAGCATTTCGCGATTATTGATAGTGATCTTTCCAGATCCACCAGGTGTTAGACGAACCTGCGCAATCGCTGTTTTTCTTCGTCCAATTGTTTGAAAGTATTTTTCAGCCATATTATGAAATCTTGAGTCTGTTTATTCTTTCCTCTCGGTGTTTGTTCTTTGGCAACATTCGAGAAACTGATTTTCTCAAAACCTCAGCCGGATTTTCTTTCATTAAAACACCCATTGATTTACTTTTAATTCCACCTGGATACTGAGTGTGGTGGAAATATTCTTTCTGATCTAGCTTTTTGCCAGTAACAACCATTTTATCAACATTTGTAACTTCAACAACATCGCCAGCATCAATATGCTTTTGAAAATCAGGTCGATGCTTTCCAATCAAGTGAATTGCAATGTCAACAGCCATTCTTCCAAGAATTTGGCCTTCGGCATCAACTTTATATGTTTCTCGTGTTATTTGATTCATATTATACCAATTCAATCTGCACCACCGGAGCGCCATCACCTAGGCGTGGTCCAATCTTTACAATTCGAGTGTATCCTCCGTTTCGGCTTTTATATCTTGGGCCTAACACTTCCATTAATTTATTCACTGGCTGTTCAGTCGCAAAATAACTCAACAACTGTCGACGCGCTGTCAAATCACCCGCTTTTGCCTTTGTAATCAATTTTTCGACAATTGGACAAACAGTCTTTGCCTTTACCTCAGTTGTTTTGATTTTCTCGTAAACAACAATGCTGGTGGCAAGATCGCGAAGAACGGCCTCGCGAGCAGACTTACTTCGTCCTAATGTTTTTGTAGTATTGCGATGTCGCATAATTTAGGTAGTAGTTTGGTAGGGAGTAGCTTTTAGCTATTCCTCTGTTTCTTCATTTACTTCCTCCACTACTGGTTCGTTAGTCTTTTCAATCTCCTTAACTTCCGCAAGAGTTGAATGAGCAAACTGATTCTCGATCCAGTTAAAGTGATTTAAGATAACTTTTGTTGCTTGTGAAACTGCATCCTGAGCTGTGATAGTTCCATCAGTCAAAATGTTCATGATCAACTTATCGTAGTTGGTGATTTCTCCAACACGAGTATTTTCAACTTTGATTCCAACATTTAACACTGGGCTAAATACTGAATCTATCGCAATTGTTCCAATATCAGATGTACTGTTATCACGCTCTTCTGTTGGCCAAAATCCCCTGCCCCGACCGACAGTAATTTCCATGTTTAGTTTTGCATCATTTGATGTCAAAGTAGCAATTACTAAGTCTGGATTAGCAATCTCAACATCAGCATTTGCTGAAATATCTTTTGCTTTTACTTCACCTTCGCCCTTTGCTTCAAGTGTTAAAACAACCGGCTGATCGGTATGAACTATCATTCGCAACTTTTTAAGGTTTAGTGCGATTTCAAGTCCGTCTTCTTTTGCGCCGGTAACACTAGAAAATTCGTGTTGTACGCCTTTAATTTTCATTGCCGTAACGGCAGCCCCCTCAAGTGAGGAGAGCAAAACTCGTCGCAAAACATTTCCAACAGTTGTTCCATAACCATGGTGCAGCGGCTCGATAGTCAGGATTGATTCGTTTGCCCGGCTACCTTCCGCAAATGTCATTTTTGATGGGAGGAGTATGTTCTCCATATAATTACATTTATGTTGATTATTTTTATCTGGAATAGAACTCTACGATCAGCTTTGGATCATATACCTCCTTGAGATCTTCCCCTTCCGGCAATCCAACAACTTTTCCGGATTTTGTTGCTGCGTCAAGATGTAACCATCCTGGCACATTATGATTTCCAATTTGTTCACTGAAATCATCAAAAATCTTTTTTGCTTGTTTATTATCTCGCACTGCAACCACATCATCGACTTTTACTTTGTATGATGGAATGTTTACTTTCCTACCATTAACTGTAAACATGGCGTGACTAACCATCTGTCTGGCCTGTGGACGAGTTTTTGCAATTCCTAATCTATAAACCGCGTTATCAAGTCTTGTTTCAAGCATTACTGCCAAATTTTCAGCTGAGTTACCAGGCATACTGGTAGCTTTTGCAAAGTAATTACGGAATTGTTTTTCCATAATTCCATACAATCGTTTTGCTTTTTGCTTTTCTCGCAACTGAATTCCGTACACAGACAGTCGAGTTCTCTTTCCTTTTGATCCTTGAATGGATCCATGAACGCCAGGAGCGTAAGGCCTTTTTTGAATAACCTTAAGTACTTTAGCGCTAGTAGATAGAGGAACGCCTTCGCGTCGACTCATTTTTCCCATTTTTTTAAGTGTCTTTCCCATATTTATTCATGCACGGGCGAGGCGTCGCCTCGTCCCCTACGAATCATTCATTATACTCGTCGTGGACGACGTGAACGACAACCGTTATGTGGAACTGGTGTCGTTTCCTTAATTGAAACAATATTAAATCCTTGTGAGTTCAGAGACCTGACTGCAGAGTCTCGTCCACTTCCAATTCCTGAAGCAAAAACACTTAATTCTTTAACGCCATACTTTTCTGCTTTTTCAGCAACCTTTTCTGCAACTTTTCCAGCTGCGTATGGAGTTGATTTCTTTGGACCTTTAAATCCACAGTTTCCTGCACTTGCCCAAGTTAAAACATTTCCGTTTTGATCAGTTATTGTGATTATCGTGTTATTAACTGAAGATTGAATGTAAGCACGACCACGAGGAACCTGTTGGGTTGCTCGCCTTTTTCCTTTTGCAGTTCGGAAATATTTTGACTGCTTTGCTAGCTTCGAATCATCTTTTGATTTTTCAGAACCTTCTACATCAGTTGTAGTATCTTCAACAACTTCTGAATCAACTTCAGTCGTGTTTACTTCTTCGTTTGTATCTTTTTTATCACTCATATCAAATAAAAATGAGGCTTTACGTCTTTGTTAAAGCACGACGACCACTACCTGCAGTCTGACGAACATTTCCACGAACTGTTCTTGAGTTCGTTTTTGTTCTCTGACCGTGGGCTGGTAATCGCTTAATGTGACGCAATCCCCTATAACAACCAATGTCTTTTAATCTTTTTACGTTTTGCAAAACTTCTCGGCGCAATTCACCTTCAACTGTGTATTCATCTACAACAGTTCGGATTATGTTAATTTGATCTTCGGTTAAATCCTTAACTCGAATACTTTCATCAACTTGAGCCTTTTCTAAAATCTTTTTTGCAGTTGTATTGCCGATTCCATAAAGATAAGTAAGCGCAATGATTACGCGTTTCTCAGTTGGAATTGAAACTCCCTTAATTCGTGCCATATTTAACCTTGTCTCTGTTTATGTTTAGGATTTTTGCAAACTACGCGAACTCGGCCATCCCTTCGGATAACTCGACAGTCGCGACACATTGCTTTTACAGATGATCTTACTTTCATAATTTGGTATTCAGGTAATCAGGTATGTAGGTACTCAGACTCTAAGAACCAGCAATCTACAACCGAACCCAATTTTTACTCAAATATCACCCAAAAATTAAGGAGTGATATTGTTCAAGATAGAGATTCCGTATCTAGAAACGATACGTGATTCTACCTTTTGTGAGATCATAGGGACTAATCTCAACTTTGACTTCATCACCCGGCATAATTCTGATGCGAAATTTTCGCAACTTACCAGCCAAATGGGCAATAATTTCTTGTTCATTTTCGAGCTTTACTCGGAAATGCAGCGCTGGAAGAGCCTCTTCAACTGATCCGCGCATTTCGATAAATTGTTTTTCTGCCATAATGCGTCGAAACTATACAATATTACACGAATTTTGGCAAGAAATACGCAAATTTCGAATGCGCCGAAATATTACAATAATCCCCAGATTCTGTCAATTAATAAAGAATTAAAAAACCGCCGATGTATCCACAGGCGGTTTTTCCCAATTTTTACTCCAAAATCGCCTTTATTCTTCTTACACCGGCACTTGATGATTCTTCTTTTATAATCTTAAACTTCCCCATTCCTTTGGTTGTCTTCACATGCGGGCCGCCACAGAGCTCTTTTGAATATACAGTACCATTATCACCGACAACAGTGAAAACATTTACTTCAGCCGGGTACTTCTCCCAAAAACTTCCTTCAACGCCTTCAGCTTGAGCTTTTTCTTTTGGCATAACATCTAGTTTCATTTCAGCTCCCTTTTCTATAGCCTCGTTCACATAAGCTTCAACTTTATCTAAAATCTCACGCGAAACTTTTTCGTCCCAAGTGAAATCAAAACGACTTCTTTCAGCTGTAATATTTGAACCGGCCTGATGCACACCTTCCCCCAGATATTTTCTAAGCCCGGCTAACATTAGATGAGTTGCAGTATGCAATTTAGTGGTTTCCTCTCCGTTATCGGCCAAGCCTCCCTTAAACTTCCCAGCCGACGCTGTACGAGAAAGATCTTGGTGTTTCCTCATGTACTCGTCGAACTCTGATTTGAATTCATCCTTGTCGACAACAAGAGCACGCTGCGCTAATTCTTCTTCAATCATCTCAAGAGGAAAACCGTATGTTTGGTAAATGTCGAACGCTGCTTTTGCGTCGACTCGATTAAATATTGGAAACTTCGCGCCATCCGGAACATACTCATTCTTTCCGATTCTTACCAATTTATCAAGTTGTCTGAGCCCCTTCTTAACAGTATCCTGAAATTTATCTTGTTCTTTTTTAAGCTCTTCAAGAATCTGATCTCTCTTTTCTTTAAGCATTGGATATGCGTCTTCAAGAGTTCGAATCGCTGATTCTGCAACTGATTTAAAATCTTTTTTATCTGAAGAAAGCTTTAACATCTGACGAACAGCACGACGAATAAGCCGGCGCAAAATATAACCCTGGTCTTTGTTTGCGGGAATGACACCATCAGCAATCATCATCACAGCCGTACGGATGTGATCAGCAATAATTCTTCGCGATTTTTCATCACCTTCAGGAATTGCCTTTAAAATCGGCACAAATAAATCTGTGTCATATACACTAGCCTTGCCGTTTAAAGCCGCCAAAGTTCTTTCAAGCCCCATTCCAGTATCGACATTTTGCTGGGCCAGTTCTGATAAGACTCCACCATCTGTCTTATTGAACTGCATGAAAACATTGTTCCAGATCTCCACCCAACGCTTATCCGACGGATCGAATACTTTCGGTGGCTCTTCATCGCCGGCCTGCCCCGCACCCTTGTGGTGCGGGGTCCAATAAAATATTTCTGTGTCTGGCCCCTGCGGTCCCGGATGTTTTCCACCTGCCGGCCACCAATTATCATCCTTACCTAGTTTTGCAATTCTGTCTTCTGTAACTCCTAACGCGATCCATTTATCAAATGACTCTTGGTCAAATGGAGATGAATCGTCTCCTTCAAAAACACTGAACGCCAATTTTGATAAGGGAATTCCAAGTTCGGAGGTTAAAAAATTAAAACTCATCTGAATTGATTCATCTTTAAAATAATCACCAAGCGACCAATTGCCAAGCATTTCAAAAAATGTTAGGTGAGTATTGTCGCCAACTTCATCAATGTCGCCGGTGCGAATGCATTTTTGATAATCAACTAAACGAGTTCCGGAAGGATGTTTTTGACCTAAAAGATATGGCACGAGCGGATGCATTCCGGCAGTTGTGAATAACACGCTCGGATCATTTTCTGGAACCAACGAGGCGGATGGAATGATTGCATGGCCTTTTGACTTAAAAAAATCAAGGTATTTTTGTCTTAACTCGTTTGCTGTCATATGTAGATATCCTATCGGATTCGAACGGTATTATCAAGAAGCTGGCCAGATTAGTTCCGATCGGAACCAATCTGGCTACAAAAACAAAAAAGCCCCCTGTGGCACTTTTGTAATCTTGATAATAAGCACGTATTTTCCGAGAGAGATGGAAGATATTTGCTCGCAAGACACAAAAGCACCACACAGGGCTCTTTTGTATATTATAGCACATTCTCTCTCAATGTCCCTCAGAACCATTGATCGGCGATCAATAACTCAGTTGGGCGGCGGATGACCAGTCCGCCTGTAGTGTAGTCGTCCCCTCTACGGGAACCCTTCGACGATGCTACGCATCCCGAAGCCTCCTACTGAAAGGAGTCATGAGCTTCTTACACATCTTGACCTGCTCTTGATCAGGATGGAGGAATACCTTGGTTGCTATCAGCCGTTTTTGCTAAGTTCTCCTTGTTTTGCAAAAACGGTGTACACCCGACTTGTCCGATAGCTGGACTAAGTGCCGGGTGAGATTATTGATTTTTGGCCACCTGGCGAGGTGGCAGTACGGACGCGAGCATACGCACAGCCTAGGCTGTGCGCCCCGCATCCAGTTTCAACTGGGCCAGCTCATGCTAACCTCCTCGCCTCCAAACCTCTTTGAAGGACTTGTTGAGAACACAATTTTGTACCATAAAAACGCGCCTTTGTCAAGAGCAAAGACGCGTTTTTGCTTGATTTTATTAATGTTTTGAGCGTTTAGCAGCTACTCGACTGCCGCCACCAGAACTTTTAAATAATTTGTCAGCAGAGATAGATGAGCCAAGATAACTTCCTGAGGTTTTTCTAATTTTATCCCCAATTGAATAACTAACACCAAAATATTTTTGCCATCTGTGTTCCTTGGCTCTAAGCTTTAAAGCTGACCTTCTTTGTCTTTTTGTAAGTTTTGCATCTGGAAAAGGGATAACATCTAGTTTTCCATTAAATACTTCAAAACCTCCAGCACCAAAAAATACATAAAGAGCAATTGCCAAAAAGAAACCTATTGTAATGATAATGCCCCAAAAAACATCGCTCATACTATCAATTATTTAGCTGATTTTTTTGTTTTTTTCTTTTTATTTGTTTTTTCAGGCTCTAAAGTCTTTATCACTTCTTCTATTGATTCAATATCTTTTTTTACCTTTTCATTTTTGCCACGAGATATTAAAAGCATTGATATTAAAAGAAGTACAATCAAAGCACCAACGACTAATTGTACCAAAGGATTTTTAAGATGAAAAAATGAAATTTCAATTACTTGTGAATCTGTTAAAACATTCCCCTCATTGTCTATCACAGACAATCGAACCGTATAGTTGCCTGGTGATCTAAACTCGTGCTCAACTGTTTTTTGAGCAGAAGAAGTTGAGTCTCCAAAATCCCAGCCTAAGGTTGTGTAAGACCCGTCAACTGCCAAAGCCTCAAATTCATAAGTTTTCCAACCACCGCGAACATAAATAAAGGCGGCGTTTGATGAAATGTTTAGTTGTGAACCAGAAGTTCTGGCAAGCAATGTTTTCTCGGCGTCCACAGGTGCTACTACTTCGACATCATCAGTTGTGTCAACTGAAAAAACTTCAGCAACTTCGTCTATTATTTCTTGAACAATTTCCTTTTCTGTACGACTACTGTCTTGTGGATAATAGTCTTGGGCATCATCTACGCCATCACCATCTGAATCAGAAACAAGTGAATCAGTTCCTAAATCATTTTCAAAATCATCGGAAAGCCCGTCGTTATCATCGTCTGAATCACAAGCGTCTCCTTTTCCGTCACCATCAGTATCTTTTTGATTACTGTTTGAAATATCGATACAGTTGTCCGCACCATCTTCTATGCCATCGCCATCTTGATCTTCTATTGATGTATAAAGAGGTGTAAGAGCAGTATTATTTGATGCGTTTTCATCCTGAGGGTCAGTTCCCTTTAAATCAACGCGAATATTGAACGATCCAGAAGGCACAGTAAAATCTATCCAAGTCTCTTCATCTTCGCCGTCGGCCACCAGTGTAACAATTTGACTTGAACCAATTAAATCAGAGGAAGCATAAAAACCAACATAGCCGCTCATATCAATGTCGCCCACATTTCTGACCGTTGCATAAACACGAATCGTGTCGCCAGCTATCAGCGTGTCAGTTGAGAACCGTATATCCTGAGCGCGAACCGCTAAGTCAGCTGTTGCTGCAAATGTAAAAGTTGGTATTGACATTACAACTATTGCAAAAATGATTGCTATTTTTTTCATACTAATCAATTAATCGAGCATGGCTTGTTCTAGCTATCCAAAGCTCACGAGCATAATCAGCATTAATTTCAACCCGTAGTTGAAATGTTGGGTGAACCCTTACTGCTACATCTTCTAAAACTTTTTTGCTTGTTCCTAAAATTTCAACCGAGATTCGATCACCATTTGAGACTCCAAGCTCTCGCGATTGAATTGGTGAACATCTTAAATGTGGTTTTGGCACAATTACTCCACTCTTTAAATTAATCTCTCCGCATGGCCCAACCACAGTACACTCAGCTGCCTCTGTTAAGTCCCCAGACATTGCCAGCGGCGCTTTTAATCCAAGAAATAATGCTTCAGTTTCTGAAAGTTCAACAAAGCTTCTTTCCCAATTTGGACCCAGAACATGAACCCTTAGCGATCTTTTTAACTTGCCAATAATTTCGACTGTTTCTTCGTAATTATGCTGACCTCCTTGAGTTAGCTCTCCTTCAATTGTCATTGCATATCCTGAACCAAATAATTTTGTCTGGTCTTCTTGCGACAAATAAATGTGAGCTGGAATTACATCAATTGGTATCGGTCGCATATTACCTTTTTCTATCAATGTAAAAAATTATTCCAAGAGCAACTAGCAATGATCCAACAATAATCGTCGTAACTATTTCTATACTGTGTACAAATGGCAGACTTGAAATGTTCATTCCGTAATAACTAGAGATAAGTGTCGGTGGCATTAAAATTACCGATATAATTGTTAGAATACGAATTATTTCGTTTGTTCTATGCGATAAGAATGCTTCGTTTACTTCAAATAATCCATCAATAATATTATTTAAATTTTCAGAGACTTTCCACATTCCGTCGAGTGTATCTTTAGTGTCATCAAAGTAAACATCTAAACTTTTTGGAATAAATGTTTTTTGAGCATTAATAAACTGACCAACAATCAATCTCTGCGGATCTAGCAAATGACGCAAGAATAAAATGTCTCGTCGCAGCAAGCTAAGACTCATTGTCGTTGCCTTGTTGTGATGAGAATAAACTTTATCTTCTATTCCCTGCACATCTTTTACTAAGTCTTGCAAAATAGTTCTTGAGTCACGGAAGGCGTAATCCAATAATCTGTAAACAAAATATCCAGTCGACTTTCCAAATAATTCTCGCTTTAATCCTGCACTTCTTTTAGCTCGAGCAAAAAATCTATCGATTGATTCTATCTGGTTGCGTGTAACTGTAACGATATAATCTGAGCCGACAAAAATAGCTAAGTCAGACTTGTGGACTCTTTCTGATTTTGATTTTATCGTAGGAATCGCCAAAATGCTGAAAACATAATATTTATAAACATCTAGCTTTGGCAATTCGTTTGGATTGCGCAAGTCATCAAAATCCAAAGGATGAAACTTAAACTCGCGTTTAAGAATTTCAAAATCATTTTCTTCCAATGCAGAAAAATGATGCCATGCGAATTTTTTTCCAGTTAAAATTTGTCGAGCCATAGTCCTCCAATTTGAAACAATTATATCACACTTATGCTTTTAAAATCTTCTCTTCTTTTTTAACAGCCGATTCTATTGTGCGGTGATATCTCCTAAACCCCAAAAGCCAAAATACAATAAAAGTAACTCCCAAAATTCCTACCAAGTTTATCATAAATAATTCACCGGCTTTTTGCATTAAAACCCAGTCTGTTCCACCTAGTCCAATACCAACTGTCACAAGCGGTGGCAAAAGCGCTACAGAGATTGCAATCCCGGCAGCCGCCTCCCTTATATTTGAATAACTAATAGCAAACGCGGCGGCGGCGCCAGCAGCAAGTGCAATAGGCCACATAAAATTAAAATTTGTTTGATTTAATATTTCGCGAGACGCTCCAAGCGGAACATAAAAAGATGTAATAAACATTGCTGTAATAACAGCAATTATAATTGATAAGAAAATACTTAAAAAAGATAAACGAATCATTCGCCAATCAAAAACCAGCAAACCCATACTTATTCCTAAAAAAGGCCAAAGAAGTGGCGCTACCAACATTGCTCCGATAACAACTGCCGGGCTGTCATTTAAAAGTCCCATGGTAGCAATTACGCTTGAAATAAAAATCATCAACAAAAAAGTTTTTCGAGGCGAGCTTTCGGCAACAAGCCCCGCGATTACCTCGTAATGATCAACTTGCTGAGAATCGAAAAGTTTATTTTTTTTAATTTCTTTTGCCATATTACTTCTTTTCTAAATGATCGAAATTATATTTAAACTTATCGTCTTTTATTGGCCCCAAAAAAATCATATGCAGTTCTGCAAAAAAATACTTGATAACAATGTTTACTCTTCCGTCTTTTTTCATTCTTCTTGTTGATACTGGAATTTTCACATTATCCAAAAATCCAAACTTACCTTTTTTTACTGCCCGACCTGCATATTCATGATCTTCACAAAAAGAAATCGCTTCATCAAACCCGCCGATTGAATTGTGTAATTCTTTTTTTATCAAAATGCAAAAACCGGGAGTATGCGGCAATCTTTTTCCTAAAAACCTGACATACTTATTATACACTTTATGCGTGATTTTATCGAACCAATTCCCGTCTTTTGGAAATACATCAGCCGTTGCAAAATCGAATTTTTGACTGTCAAAACTTTGAATTGATTTTTTAAAAAAATCTTTGTCAAGCAATTCAACATCAGCATCAAGAAAAAAAATAAGTTCAGAGCTAGCGCTTTTTGCACCACTATTTCTGCCTGCACTTGGCATTCCACCAGCAACCACTTTTGCGCCGAATTGTTGTGCGACCTGTACTGTTTTATCGACCGAATTTGCGTCAGCTACAATAATCTCATTAGGTTGCAGACTTTGCTTTTTAATCGATCGCAAAAGAATTAATAAATTCTCTTCTTCATTTTTTGCCGGTATTACAACAGAAAATGTCATATAATTTTATGATAACACGAACATCGCAATTCCGCTGGCAACGGAAACATTAAGCGATTTCTTTTTTTTCATTGGAATCTCAGCTATGCCATCAAGTAGCTTTATTGTTTCCTTGTCGATTCCCTCAACTTCGTTACCTAGAACTAAGGCGAGCTTTTTATCTTTGAGTTCCTCAATCGATACAGCATCCTCCCCTGTTTCAAGCCCCCAAACTTCGTAACCATTATCTTTCAGATTTGATATCAGATCTTTTATTCCTACCTTTTCCCAAGCAACTAAGTCTTGAGCACCAAGGGCAACTTTTGCAATCTCCTTGCGTGGCGGTGTTTCAGTAAAACCGGTTAAATATAATTTTTCAATGCCAAACGCAGCCGCGTTACGAAAGATTGAACCAATATTATGCAAGCTTCGAATATCGTGGGCAATCACTATCATATGATTTACAGAATGCCTGAAATTGAGTATATTCGCAACGGTTTAAGAGAAAATCAACCGAAACGGAGGAAGCATGTCCGCGATCGATATGTACGAACCACGCAATATCAACGCGTCTGCTGCGGCGCATTGGAATGTGACCTGCGCGCTCGTCAACCTTATGTATTTTATGGTGAATGGTCGCTGTTCGATCAGCGATCTCAACAACTGGTTGTCTACTCTAATGTGCCAACCATCTCGTCGGCGTCGCATCCTCATCATAACACCAATATCAAGTGGGCTCTGGACAAGCTCTGCACTGCGCTTCAGACGTATCACTACAATGAAGGTTCTGAGACGATGCAGTTGCTCAACAGAGTCCTTGAGAACGGGCTGGTTACCCCCGCGGTGCAGTGTGTGCACCGTCTGATCGCTAAACTCCATGCGTAGGGCACGGATCGAACTAAAATGATATTGGATGTAGAACCGAAGCTCTAGCGTTTTCGTCACAAACGCCCGGTCGTCGAACGACCGGGCGTTTGCTATTTTAATTCTAGTGAAACTTGCACTTCGTTCACATCACGACTAACGCGGCGGCTCGAAGCCAAGCAGTTAGCTTCTCATTTCGCCTTGTTTACTTAAACATTTTCCACTGCGACTTCATGAACAAGTACAAAATAGCTGGGCTAAGTACTCCAAAAATTACAGCCCAAATTCCGGCGCCTTGAGTTAAATTAATCACAATTGCTATTACTGCGGTAACAATCAATCCTTGGAATCCTTTAATCTGCCATTTAAAAATCCAAGAAATCAAAACTAGGTTTGTGATTCCAAGTAGTCCAAGAATCACCAAAGCCCAGGCGCTGTAACCAACATCAAGTCCAGTTAAGACAAGGCTCAGGTTTGAAAGTACGCCGATAACGCCAGCTATTACCATTAACCAAAGCCAAATTGTTAGTCCTGTATTTCTTTTTGTGCCCTTTGGCATTAGCGTTCCTACATTGTCCATAAAATATTTTTACTTATTATATTTTCATTATACAAACAATTGTTTTTCTGGTCAGAATCGATGGGGATAATAAATTAGGGGAATGTCTAACTTCTGCCACCAAATTCCGTTAGAAGCTTGTAGAGTCGTTTGCTCTGTTCATGACGGGTGAGGTGACGGAAGTT
>PFJC01000055.1 GCA_002782865.1 Candidatus Uhrbacteria bacterium CG_4_10_14_3_um_filter_41_21 | reverse complement strand
ACCCCAGCTCGCTAAAAGCCACCACAACTCCATTGTTGATCTAAATTGATCTTGGATGAATTTTGAAATTCCTGCGTCCAGTTTCATTTTTCGATAATTAATCGATTAACGGCGTTCCTGTCATTTCCTCTGGCTGAGCAATGCCTAAAATCTTAAGCATTGTTGGCGCAACATCAGCGAGTATTCCAATCGGTGGCACAAGAGACAGGTCTCCGTTTGGAATATCACCTGCCATACTCGCCTGCCCCTCATACTTATTTGCAACAATCCAAAATGGAATTGGATTTGTGCTGTGTTCTTTGTCCATCTCTCCGGTTTGCAAGTTTGAGACTTCTTCAGTATTTCCGTGGTCAGCTGTAATTAACAAGACGCCATTTTTTTTCAAAACTTCTTGAACAATTCTGCCAATGCATTCATCTACTACTTCAACGGCTTTTACAGTTGCTTCAAAATTTCCAGTGTGCGCTACCATATCCGGATTGGCAAAGTTCATTATAATAACATCATAATTATCTGTTTTGATTTCCTTGATAACTCTGTCTGCAATTTCGTAAGCTGACATTTCTGGTTGTTTATCGTACGAGGCCACATGGGGTGATGGAATAATCGCTCTGTCTTCGTTAGGAAATGGATCTTCGCGTGTACCGTTGAAAAAGAAAGTTACATGAGCGTATTTTTCAGTTTCAGCAATATGAAGTTGAACCAAACCAGCGTTTGAAAGTACTTCTGAGAGACAATTTTTTATTTGAAGTGGCGGATAAGCAACATCAACTGGCAAACCTTTTTCATACTCACCCATCGTTACAAAAACTAGATTATCAATGTAGGTGCGTTCAAACTTATCAAATGACGGCAATACAAAAGCTTCTGTAATTTGACGAGCCCGATCTGGCCGAAAGTTGAAAAATATCATGGCATCACCCGGTTTTACAGTTGCAACCGGCTCACCTTTTTTTGTAATTACTGTTGGAATAAATTCTTCGTCATAAACCTCTTTTGTATATGACTGAGTAACTGCCTCGGCAGGGTCTTCGGCAGTCACTGGTGACACACCGAGGGTAATAGCATTGTAGGCTTTTTGGGTTCTGTCCCAACGATTATCACGATCCATTGTATAGTAGCGTCCAGAAATTGTAGCGATCCTACCAACTCCAACCTCTTCGATCTTTTGCTGTAAACTATTTATAAAATCAATTCCGGAATTATAAACTGAGTCACGACCATCTAAAATAGCATGCACTGCAACATCTTTTACCTTGTGCTCCTTGGCAAGTTCAAGCAAGGCATAGCAATGCCCATCAAAACCATGAACTTTTCCCGAGGACATTATTCCCATTAAGTGCAGCGTTCCATCCGTTGCCCTTACTTGCTCGATTGCTTTTAAAAAAACTGGATTTTGGAAAAATGATTTGTCAGCAATGTCGCGTTCGATTCGAGGCATTGATTGATAATGAACAGCACCAGCGCCGCAAGTCATGTGCCCAACCTCTGAATTTCCCATTTCTCCCCAAGAAAGACCGACTGCTTCACCTGAAGCGCGCAAAGTCATTGTTGGATAGCGTTGCGTAAGCATGTCAGTAACCGGGGTTTCTGCCTTTGTAATGGCGTTACCCTCACCATCGGGCGCAATTCCCCAACCATCGAGCATCATTAAAACCGCCGGCCGTGGTCTTTTTGTTGTAGTTTTTCCAGGCGATGCCTGACCAGGCTTCGCCTGGTTTGTTGATTCTGGAACTTGTTCCATAGTGGTTTCTATTATACAGGAAGTAGGTGGTAGGTAGTAGGCTTATAGATTAATGAAACAAAAAACACAGCCTGGCCGTGGTTTTATTTTCGATTTTTTGTGAACATGGCTCGCCATGTCCCTACATCTTTACCACCTAAATACCTACATACCTAATCACCTTCCTAACGCCACCGACGAGTCTGCACCAACTGTTACATAATTTACATTATTTATCTTTGTAAGCCCCAACATCTGAACTCGGTTTGTAACGCTATCAACTGATTGCAAACGCGACACTTCAAACTGCAATCTTTCATTTTGGTGTCTAACATCTGTAATATCATTTTCTAAATCCCGCATTGCATAACCGTGTGTCGCTGAAACATTGACTTGCCAAATATAGAGAAAGGCAAAAGCAATTGTGATACAAAGCAAGCTGTACTTAACCCAGTTAGCGTCAAGAGTAGCAATATTTAGATTGGTAATTTTCCTCTCAATTTTCATAACCTCCTCAAGTTAGGATCTTAAATTTTTGCAACTACGCGGAGTTTTGCACTACGCGATCTGGAATTCGATCGCATCTCCTCGTATGTCGGTTTAATTACTTTCTTATTAACTAGTTCAATTCTGGGATCATCTTTAAGCTGATATTTTACAAAGGCGTCTTCTGTTGAATGAAAGGTGATAATCGCCATTCGTCCACCAGGTTTTAAAAGGTTGATTCCTGAATCAACTCCTTTTTTAATTTCTCCAAGCTCGTCGTTAACTGCCATTCGTAAAGCTTGAAAAACTTTTGTAGCGGGGTGAGTCTTACCTGATCGCTTGACCACATTTTCGACTGTCTCTGCTAACTGTGTAGTTGTGGTAATTCGATTTGCTTTACGAGCTTTGACAATCTCTTCGGCAATCTGACGAGATCTAGTCTCGTCGGCATATTGGAAGAATAAATCCGCTAACTCATCTTTAGTCCAACTGTTTATAATTGCTTCCGCTGTTAGCTCCTGCTTTTGGTCGTAACGCATATCAAGCGGTCCTTCCTGTTGAAATGAGAATCCGCGACTGGCGTCGTCAACATGAACCGATGAAAATCCCAGGTCAAACAGAATTGCATCAATTTTTCCTAAATCGTGCTCGGCCATGTTTCCAAAAGAATCATTTATGAGCGTAACGCGATCTGTATATGAAGAAAGGTGATCTTTGGCTAAATCAAGATTTCTGTCATCTCTTTCAAAGCCAATTAGCTTTCCGCTAGGGGAGGTACGCGCCAAAATCATTTCGGCATGTCCGCCTAAACCAATGGTCGCATCAATTACAGTTGCACCAGAATGAAGGCTGAGTCCTTCAATCACTTCATTCATTAGTACGGGGATGTGATTATTCATATCTACAAGCTAATCAGCTAAAAAGCTACGGGCTCTTAAATTCCAAATTCCCCCAATTTTTCCGCAATGTCAACAGCTCCTTCTTCTGTCTTTTTGCGATATTCCTCCCAAGTATCCTCGTCCCAAATTTCGAGTCGTGTGTTCATTCCAACAATCACAGCTTTCTTTTTGAGACCAGCGTAGCTTCGAAGATACTCCGGTACAATGAACCGTCCCTGCTTGTCGAGCTTAACATCCATTGCGCCCGCAAGCATGAGTCGGGCGAAAGCTCTGGAGTTAGCCTGCCCCAGGGGCAAGCTACTGAGTTTTTCAGCAAGCTTGCCCCACTCCTCCAAGGGGAGCAGGAATAACGAAGCATCAAGACCTCGTGTAACAACCGCACCATGTACGAGATCGCCTCGAAACTTCGTTGGGACCGCTACGCGACCCTTTTCGTCGATTGAATGTTTATATTCCCCTATGAACATAGTTATTGCTCACTATTGTGTCGGCGATCTATTTGCTCACGGCTGTGCTCCTCAGCGTCGTACTTATCAGTACGCCTTTCTGTAGTGCTCGCCGTTTACAAATATCTCATCCAACACAATACGTTCGCTTTGGGAAAGAAAGAACAGGCGGTTGTTATATCGCACCACAAGTAAACTTATGATGAGAGGAAGTTTCCCGAGCTCTTTCTTACTTATTTTTTTAAGAAAAAACCGAAGCAGTCATGAATAGCTTTTGACTATTCCCCACTTCGTGCCTTAGTACTTCCACTTTACCCCACCAATCACCTTAGGTCAAACAAAATTCCCCACTTATCACCAACAAAAATTACGCCAACATTCGGCGCAAATCGCGTTCGGTCTTTGTTCCTGTTAATACTTCTCACGCCCGCCCCGCCGGGTTACCGCCGTAGTTATTCATTCAAAATCGCGTAGGTGGTAACCCGACGGCTTAAGAATCATAAGCATTTCGCAGTCCGCAATTGTCAGGAATCAGGAGTAGGCATGTGTCACTAAGTGACATAAAAAAATAAAAGGAAACACGGTTTGGGAGTTCCGAACCGCTTTAAAATATCGCTAGGCCCTGGCACTTTCGACCGGGGTGGTTTTAACAAGAACCAAATCTCCAATGGTGCCAAGGTTACAAGGGCTGGAAGCCCCTAACAGAACTAAGTCTTTCTCATGTCCGGCCTGATGAACCAAACAAAACCAACGCCGATTAAACTAATTACGACAGAAACTATAATCAAAATCTGAAAACCGAGTGTGTAGGCAATAGCACCCCCATTGAAGCGGCCATGGCGGCGCTAAAATCGGTCAGCATAAAATAAACTCCCCATTCCCTCCCCTCTTTATGTTTGTCGATATGCCTTGTAAACACAGCCATAAATGAAGGAAAAGTAAAAGCAATCACAGCTCCAAAAATAAATTGGACAATATAAAGCTCCATGGGAGTGTTGATAATCAAATAGGCCAAAGGTAAAACGGCCCCAATGGTTGAGCCTATCACCATCACCCAAAAATCATCATTTTCCCCTCTTATTTTATCAATAAACGAGGCGGCCGGAATTTGTAAAACGCTTTTTGTAAACAAATAAATTGATGCGGCTACACCGGCGACAATTGCGTCACCACCATCAATAAAATCAACAATAAAAATCGCAAAAATCGGGCCCAACAATCCAGTACCGCTCACCCATATCAAATCTGAAATCGTCATAAAGCGGATGACCCTGTTCATGTCGAACAAAAAATAATGTCGTGTTGGAATCGCGCATTTTTTCATATACGAAAATTATAGCAAAGCCATTAACTTACAGCTATTAGCTTTTAGCGGCCCGACCTCAGTCTTCTGTGATAGGCCACGGCGAATCTGTGCGCTTCGTCGCGCGCATTTTGTAAAACTACTTTGTACGCTGTTGTAATTCTAGACAGCTCAGGATTATTGCGGTCAAAAACTAGCAAATCTTGTTTTCTGTCTGGCCCTTTTGCAATCCCAACGAGCGGAATATTAACTTCAAACTCATTCATTACTTTACGCACCCGACCAATCTGACCCAAACCACCGTCGATTATTAATAATTCCGGAAGTGACCAGGCATTTGGTTGCGCTTTGGCGCGAGCTAGCCGACGACGCATTACCTCTTCCATCATAGCCACATCGTTGGCACCTTTAACAGTTTTAATTTTAAACTTACGATATTTTTCCTTGGCTGGTTTTTGATTTTCAAAAACAACCATTGATCCTACAGCTGAAGTGCCAGAAATGTTACTAATGTCGTATGCCTCTAGCCTGCCTTCAATATCTAAAAAGTCTGATTTTATTTTTGTAGCAAATGGCAACTCAATATCTTCCTGTCTGATAAGGGCAACATCTTGAATATGCTCAAGAGAATTAATTTGACGCTTTAAGTGCGCGGCCGCCCGGTAATCTTCATTGGCGGCCGCACGGCGTATTTGTGCGCGTAGAGATCGCAATAATCCTTTTCTATTTCCATCAAAAAACATCATCAAGTTTTTAATAATCACAGCGTAATCTTTTTTGGAAATCAAATTCGCACACACTCCTGGACATTCTCCTATTTGGGCATTAAAACATTTACGCAACTGTTTACCTGTTTGTTGTGGCGCACAAGTACTCCATGGAATAATTTGACGAATTAAATCAAGTGCTTTTCGCAATGCTCTCCCACTTGGATAAGGTCCGTAAACCGCTAAATATTTTTTGTGAACCGTAACTGATAAGGTTTTCGCAAATGGTTTTATGCCCTCACGCTCTAGCTCATGACCACGAAGCAAAAGTGGCCGCGGAAAATCTTCATTGGTAATCACTAAATATAAAAAACTTTTATCATCTTTAAGTAGTATATTGTACTTAGGTTTTAACTCTTTAATTTTATTTGCCTCAAGCACAAGAGCTTCAATGACAGTCGATGTTTGAATGTAATCTATTCGTTTAATACTTGAGACAAGCTCGGCCAAACGAGAATTATGCGCTTTATTAAAATATGAATTAACTCGCTTCTTTAGAGATGTTGCTTTACCGACATACAGAATCTTGTCATTTGTATCAAAATACAAATATACTCCAGGCGCGTCTGGTAATTTTTTATTTTTAATTTTGACATAATTAAGTATCATAATTGCTTTCCGAGATAACTCGACGATCGTCTATTTATCTCGTAAGTTGTGCGATAAAGCTGTGTAACATTTTATCCAAGATTTTTTTGTTTTAGACTGAAATAATTTAGACAACAACTCGCCGGCGTCAAACGGAGAGATCCAGACACTTCTCTGCGTTTGCATAAAACCAACTTCTTTAAGTAGTGTCCTAATAGCTTGGCGTAAATTACGTTCAGTTTCTGGGATATCAAAAACAACCATACACACATATCCATTGGGCAACAAATCTAAATTTTGTAACTGTAATCTCAAATATTCATCAGCACCAATCTTTGTCAAACTTATATAATATTTTTCGCTTTTTTTCTTAACTGAAATAAATTTCTTAGCAGCTAACTGTATAAGCGCCTGTTTTCTGTAAGCCTTCTCCTTAGCATCTCTAATTTTTTTGTAACCATCAAATCCATATTTCAGAACAGCTCTTGGCTTATTACCAAAAGTGAAAAATAGATCCAGGTCATCGACTAATTCTTTAAATAATTTTGCCCCTCTCGATTTTGGTCTTAAATGATTTGTTTTCATAATTCGACGATCGTCTAATTATCTTGTAGATTTATATTTGTTTTACTAATTGCAATATTTGCTGATCAAAAATGATTTTTCTGATTTCAATGATAACAAAATCATTTTATTTCAACACTCTTCTTAAATACTCCCCAGTCGAACTCCCCTTTTTTATGCTTACTAACTCTGGCGTACCTTCAGCTACAATCATACCACCACCATCGCCACCTTCTGGACCCATATCAATCACCCAGTCAGCTGTCTTTATGATATCCAAATTATGTTCAATCACAACCACACTATTACCCTGCTCAACCAATCGATGTAAAACCTCTAACAATCTTTTGATGTCATCAAAATGCAAACCGGTTGTTGGCTCATCTAAAATATAAAGCGTGCGACCAGTTTGGCGTTTTGCAAGTTCGGTCGCAAGTTTAACGCGCTGCGCTTCACCGCCAGAAAGTGTTGGTGCCGGTTGACCAAGAGTTAAATAACCGAGCCCAACGCTGTCCAATGTTTGCAGTCTTTCAAAAACCATAGGAACATCAATAAAGAATTCTTTCGCTTCTTCTATTGTCATCTGAAGAACTTGATTGATGTTCTTTCCATTCCACTCTACCTCAAGTGTTTCGCGACTAAAACGCTTTCCTCCACAAACATCACACTCAACATACACTATTGGCAAAAAATGCATTTCAATTGCAATCTGCCCATGACCTTCACAATTTTCACAGCGCCCGCCTGGTCTATTGAAACTAAATCTTCCCTGCTTATAGCCGCGGAATTTTGCCTCAACAGTTTCTGCGAATAATTCTCGAATCGGTCCCCAGGCTCCAGTATAAGTTGCGGGGTTCGATCTTGAAGAACGACCAATTCCGGACTGATCCATTAAAATAATTTTATCAATATATTCTGTTCCAAGCACAGCTAAATGTGCTCCTGGCTCTGCTTTTGTTTTATAAAGTTTTTTTGATATTGCGCGGTACATTACGTCATGAATAAGGGTTGATTTTCCTGAACCAGATACACCTGTTACACAAACAAATCTTCGCAATGGAATTTCAACATCAACATTTTTTAAATTGTTTGCCGTTGCCTTTTTAATTTTAATTACATCCCGACCTATTGCTCGCCGTTTTATTGGAACTGGGATTTTTTCCTTGCCCAGCAAATATGCTCCGGTTCGTGACTTTGGATCATTAAAAACTTCTGGAACATTGCCCTCCGCTACAACATAGCCACCATGCACGCCAGCGCCAGGCCCGATTTCGAGCATATAATCACTTCGCCTTACAGTATCTTCATCGTGCTCAACTATAATCACGCTATTGCCTAAATCGCGTAGTCCTTCCAGTGTTCTAATTAATTTTTCATTATCGCGTTGATGCAAACCAATCGTTGGCTCATCTAGCACATAAAGCGCTCCAACTAGCCTTGATCCAATCTGAGAAGCCAAACGAATTCTTTGCGCTTCGCCACCAGAAAGTGACCCCGCCCTTCGATTGAGTGTTAAGTAATGAAGCCCAACATCAAGCATAAAAGATATTCGATTTTCAATTTCTTTCAGCACCATGCCTGCAATTTCTTGCTGTCTTTCTGAAAGAGAAATATTTAGTACAAACTCCACTGCTTTGTCGATATTTAGCTCTGTAAACTCGCAAATATTTTTTCCGCCAATATAAATGCTTAACGCCTCTGGTCGTAAGCGCACGCCAGCGCAAACACTGCAAGCCTCTTCTCCAAATAATTCTTTGGTTCCCAATCCTCCACAAGCTGAACAAGCACCGTATGGACTGTTAAAAGAAAACAAACGCGGTTCAATTTCTGGAAACGCAAAACCACACTCAACACAACTAAACTTTGCAGAAAATGTAACTTCTTCTTTTCCAATCTCGGCTAGGGCAACATTGCCACTATGACCAAGTGCAGTTTCAAGCGCCTCACTTAGTCGCTGACGAATTTCCTTACTTGGCGCTCGAAGTACTGAAACAGCTAAAGTATCAATAATAACTTCGATGGTATGCTGTTTATACCGAGAAAGTGTAATTTTTTCACTGAGCGCATGTTCTTTGCCGTCAATACGCACTTTTGCAAAACCGCTGTTATACAAATCATAAAGCAACTGATAATACTCACCTTTTCTGCCCCTAACCGCTGGCGCCAATATTCTAACCGCATCTTTATCTTTAAAATCGCCTCGAGCCACCCTATCAAGCACTGCATCAGTCATTTCGTCTACTGTTAACTTAGCAATTGATTTTTTACAATTTGGACATTGCGCTTCACCGATTCTAGCGTAAAGTACGCGCAAATAATCATAGATTTCTGTAACAGTTGCTACAGTCGATCTCGGATTACGAGTATGCGCTTTTTGATCTATCGATATTGCTGGCGAAAGCCCTTCAATTTCATCGACATCTGGTTTATGCATTTGTCCTAGGAATTGTCGAGCATAGGAGCTAAGTGATTCAATGTAGCGGCGCTGGCCTTCGGCAAAGATAGTATCAAAAGCTAAACTTGATTTTCCAGATCCAGAAAGCCCAGTAATACAAACCAGCTTATTGCGCGGTATGGTAACATTAATGTTTTTTAGGTTATGCTCCCGCGCACCCTTGATAATTATTTCATCTTTCATAATTGTAATTTAAATCCCTAACATAGCCCGAAGGGCGAAGTGGGATGCTCCCGCGCACCTTTAATTACGATTTTATCTTGCATATTTTATTTTTCCGAGATAACTAGACGATCGTCTAGTTATCTCGGAGATTTTTTAAACCTAATATCATTCTTCTTCCGCTCATGTTCAACCCATTCAGCGTCATTTTCAGCTCTTATTTAACTCCGCTTGCAATTCATCAATCTCGTCTCGCAACAACGCGGCGGTTTCAAAAAGTTCTGCTCGCGCCGCTTTTTTCATCTCTTCTCGTTTTTCTTTAATCACCTCTTCTATCTCATGTGGCTCGACTGTCATTTCAATTTTCAAAATCTTTTTAATGTCCGCCTCCCTTTCTGGAATCAATTCACGAATGTCACCAATTGATTTTATAATTGATTTTGGCGTAATGCCATGTTTTTTGTTATAAGCCAACTGAATTTTGCGACGACGATCTGTTTCTTTTAAAGCGCGTTTTATCGACCCGGTCATTACATCGGCATAAAGAATAACTTCGCCGTTTACATTACGCGCTGCCCGACCAATGGTTTGCACCAGTGATGTTTCAGATCTTAGAAATCCTTCTTTATCAGCATCAAGAATTGCTACCAGCGAAACCTCGGGTAAATCAAGACCTTCTCGCAATAAGTTAACGCCAACAATAACATCATATTCACCCTGGCGTAGCTTGGTTAAGATTTCAATCCGCTCGAATGTTAAAATGTCTGAATGCAAGTATTGAACTTTAATCCCTCGCTCAACCAAATAGCCAGTTAAATCCTCAGCCATTTTTTTGGTGAGTGTTGTCACGAGCACACGCTCTTTTTTTATAACTCGATCTTTAATGCGCTCAACTACATCCTCTACTTGGCTTTTTCTTTTTGCATCAGCTGTAACCGGGCAAATAATAACTTTAGGGTCAATTAACCCAGTTGGGCGCACAATTTGCTCCACGACAGCCGAACTCTCTTCTAATTCATAGTCACCGGGAGTAGCGGAAACATACACGGTTTGGCCGATGCGCTCCTCAAACTCGCTAAAGTTAAGAGGCCTGTTGTCAATTGCACTTGGCAAACGAAACCCATGTTCGATAAGAGTTTTTTTACGAGCTTGGTCCCCAGCAAACATTCCTCTAACCTGTGAAACAGTTACATGCGATTCGTCGATGATTGTTAAAAAATCTTCGGGGAAATATTCTAATAGTGAAGCTGGCGCCTCGCCTGGTTCTCGACCATCAAAAAATCTAGAGTAGTTTTCAATGCCATTACAATATCCTAAATTTTTAATCATTTGGATATCATAACGGGTTCTTTGTTTTAAGCGTTGCGCTTCGAGCTGCTTGCCGCCCTGTTCCAATTCAATCAGTCTATCTTTCAATTCTGCTTCGATTTTATTAATGGCGCCAGCCGTCATGTCGCTTGATGCCACATAATGTTTAGCTGGGAAAATCCAAGCATCAAGTAAGCGCTCTTTAATTTTACGAGTGATTGGATCAAGCGCAAAAATATCTGTTATTTGTTCCTCTTCAAAAACAATACGCAACATCAGTTCATTTTCACTTGCTGGCACAACTTCTAAAATATCACCGCGCATACGGAATTTACCTCGTTCAACATCAGCGTTTGTTCGCTCGTAATGTTTACTAACTAAATCACGAATGAGTTGAGTCCTGTCTATAAAATCATTAATTTTAAAATGCAAAACCTGTTTTTGATATTCGTTTGGGGAACCTAAGTTGTATATGCACGAAACAGATGCGACAATTATTACATCCCGGCGAGAAAGCAAAGCTTGAGTTGCTCGGTGGCGAAGTCTGTCGATTTCGTCGTTTATCTGTGCTTCTTTTTCAATGTAAGTATCTGAGTGCGGCATATATGCCTCAGGTTGATAATAGTCATAGTAGCTAACAAAATATTCAACCACATTTTCTGGAAAAAATTGGCGGAATTCTTGGGCAAGCTGAGCGGCAAGTGTTTTGTTGTGAGCAATAACAAGTGTCGGCTTTTGCGTGTTTTGAATGACATTTGCCATGGTAAATGTTTTTCCGGATCCGGTAACGCCAAGCAAGGTCTGCTTTGAAAGACCGAGATTGATGTTGTCTGTAAGTTTGGCAATTGCCTGCGGTTGATCACCGGCCGGAGCCCAATTTGATCTTAACTTAAATTGCATAACGAAAATCTCCCGAAATCTGCTCTACTAGGGGGTAGTAAATGCTTCATCGGGATCTCGAGTTCTCAATCGAGTAATTATTAGTTCGCAAGTAATAAGCCTAAAAGCTATAAGCTATAAGCTAACTACTGCGCTAAGAGTATACCACAACCCGAACAAAAGAGGAACATCAATAAATAAGACCGGCGCGCGGAGGACTCTCCGCGCGCCGATTCATCTTTTTAAATAATTTTAAAAGCCACTGGTTACCACCAGCCCCTAAATCGCGCGAGGCTTTGGCGGTAACCCAGTGGCTGGAGCGCTACTCTTTAAAAAACTTTCCGTAGACAACATCTAGCGCTCCGGCTGGAACCTTTTCTCGCCAAGTACTGTCTTTTGACTCAATCATCTTTCTAATTTCTGTCCCGTTAAATCCTGGTACCGGTGAAATATTTTGAATTGCCAGCCCGGCGGTTTCAAAAATCTGTTTCATATCATCGTCTCCTGTCCACATCTTTACTTCTTCTGGATTACCGGCAGCTTCCAAAATCTTATCAACCCATTCAGCGTCATCTTCGCAATCGGAAACATCTACAATATTGGCGTCAACAATATCCTCGGCCAAAAGCGCAGCACTAATCATCTCGCGCACCTCTTCCGCTGAAAACAAATCATCTTCACGAGCATCACCATAACAAATAGCAATCACAACTTTACCGCAAGATTTAATCATTCCTTGAACGACCATTAAATGACCGGTATGAAAAGGTTGAAATCGACCAGGAAAAATACATGTAGACATATTTTGATAATTTCTAAATTATAAATTCTAAACAAATTTCGTTTTTCAGATTTCAGATTTTATGTTTCTCTTAAATTCTCGTCTCAACTGAGCCATTTGCATTGGCGGGACATTGATGCGAGTCATGTCAGCCACACCAACACCCATTTCGTGGCAAGCTTTTAAATATCCAATTCCAAGTGGATCAATACCCATTAGCGTTGCCGCCGCTGAGTCAACTGCCACCGGATCAAATCCGGCTAGTACAACCCCCATATCAATCCTAGTACCACGCACCGGTCCATCGCCCTCCATCGCCATTATACCATCTACAATTCCGAGATGACATTTTTGTTGATTGAAAAGCTCGGCGATTGACTGGTGATGGGCGACTTCTCCTTCGCTATCAAGCCATGGCCACCTTGCCCAGACCTGACCACTGGCGCTAATTCGTGGCGGCACAATCCAAGTCCCAATTGCCCAATTCTGAACTGTGAGCGAGGCCCCGGTTTTGGCATCAGTTTTCATTGGCGACAAAGAAATTTTAAATCCTGGGCTAGTGGCGATTTTTGAACGACGAATTGGATTTTGACTGCCATCTGATTTTATTGTGTAACCATCGACAAATTCATCGTCATTTAAATCAACCAAAGTGATGTCAGAATATTCGCCTCCAAGATGGTCATAACCGAAATTACTAAATGCCGCTTTTGTTCCCCGGTACCCTGCGTCACCAATTAAAATTGATGTGTTTGATCTTTCGCGAATCACATCGATTAAACCGCGAACAGCATCTATATGAGTGCAGGCAAAATAGCGCTCGTGGTCAACAAGATTAACTTTAATAAAAATTTGATTGGCATTTCTGCAACGCTCAATAAACTCGTCCCCCAGCTGCTCTACGGCCTGGCGGATAGTATCTCGTCTGTCTTCTCCTTGTTCAATGGCGATATTTATCATGGGGTGATTTTAGCACATTCGGATAATTATCCAAACACGGCAACCTCAACGCCCGCTGCCCCAAGGGACAGCGGGCGTTTGCACATATATTTTACACATATCCTCCGGCCTGAATTTGCCAATATTCTTTATACAGTCCTGGTTTTTTAATAAGCTGATTGTGCTTGCCCATATCGACAATTCTCCCCTTTTCCATCACCAAAATGACATCAGCGTGAATCACAGTTGAAAGCCGGTGCGCAATTACAATCGTTGTTCTGTCTTTGAATACTTCCAAAAGCGCGGCTTGCAAATCGTGTTCTGTTTTTGAATCAAGCGCGCTTGTTGCTTCATCAAGAACGAGAACCGGAGGATCGGCAAGAAGAATTCGTGCTAAAGCAATGCGTTGTTTTTGACCACCGGAAAGTTTCACTCCTCGCTCTCCAACTTGCGTGCCATAGCCTTGTGGAGTACTCATAATAAAATCATGTACCTGAGCGCGCTTAGCCGCTTGCACTACCGCTCGCTTGGAAGCACCAGGGCGAACAAAAGCAATATTTTTAAAAATCGTATCGTGAAACAGCAAATTTTCTTGCATCACAAACCCAATGTTACGACGCAAATCTTTAAGAGATATCTGACGCATATCAACGCCGTCAAGTAAAATTGCTCCTTCGGTTGGGTCGTAAAAACGCGGAAGCATCTTAGCCAGAGTTGATTTTCCTGCTCCTGAGGAACCAACAAGCGCAATAGTTTGCCCAGGCTTAATGTGGTAGCTAATATCGCGCAGAACATGTTTTTGACCTTGTTTGTAAGTGAATGACACATCGTCAAAGACAATATCACCACTTACCTTTTTCATGCTGATAGGTTTTTCAGCTTCTTGAATAACAGGAATGCTATTCCACAATCGCAATAATCTATTAAGCGATGACATTGATTTTAATCCATGCGGAGCCTGCGCCAAAATCTGTTGAACAGAACCATAGTAGCGCCCGGCCAGCCCCAAGAACATTACCACCACACCAATTGTAGTTGCGCCACTAGCCACTAAATAGACGCCCGAGACAAATAGCAAAAGCCGGCCGCCAACATACACTCCACCCTGGGTGGCATCAACAACTGCCCAACCCTTATCGATCCGCATTTGATTTTTGTATGCCTGAAAATAATAACGCATTAATTTTGTAACAGAGCGCTCTTCGGCAGCTGCGTTTTTTACTGTTGTAACATTCGCAAAACTGTCCCCTACATGGGCACCAATTCGCTCCCAAAATTTTCTATTAACATTTTGATGTTTCTCTGAAAGTCTTAAATTAAAAAAACTAACAATAAACACAAATGGAATCGGAATGAGTGCCACCAGCCCCAGTCGCCAATCAATGTAAAAACCAAAACCAACCGCACCGAAAAATACAAAAGTCATTCCCATTACCTGGTGAATGCCAAATTCGGTAATCCACCAAACAGCATCCCAAGCGCGATTAAACTTTTCCAGCAAATCACCAGAGTGCTCTTCTTCGAACACTTTCATATCCATTCCGAGCAGTCTATCAAATAAACGGCGAATAAAATGTGCCAAAACTAAATTAGCTAATTTCCAAGAAAAGAAAGAATAAATAGCCGAGACAATTGTAGCTAAGACAACAAGTGCTGCCCAAATAATCAAAAGCGGAAAAACAGAGTCAACAGTTTGGGAAACATCAAAATTATTTTCAACCGAAGTCACTAACCGATCAATGATGTTTCCGTAAATAAATGGCTCACCAATCCCAAATACAGCTGAGAGAAGTGCCACTGGCACAAGTGCCAAAATAAAAAATTTTCGGGAAAAATAACTTGGTGCAATCATTTCCCAAACGCCACGATAATTAATATTATCTTTCTTTTTTTCCTCCTTAGCCATGAGGCGATTATATCACAATAAATAATGTCATTCATTTAAAATTTTGGTAAAATGAAAAAATGAAAAAGCTAACGATTAAAAAATTAAAAAAAGATATTAATAGGCTTTGGAGCTGGTTATTTGAAAAACGATCGGAAATTTTTGAAATGAACTATAAAGATGCTTTTATGGCTCAAATTGTAGTTGAAATTTTACAATCAAGTAAAACTAATAACTTCAACCTTATTCCGCTTTATAATCTAAGGCCTATTCACCCAGTGGATAACCGAGACAATACAATCCAAGCCACCAAAAAGCGCATTGAAATACTTAACATCCACAAAAATAAACTTTTAAAAAACAAAAAAGTAACTAGAAACGATCTTGCTAAATATCTTCCATCGGCAACCTACATACGAGGCGTACCAATTAATGATAAAGAGTTTTACATTTTTGACGGAAATGGTCGGATAGAAGCGCTTAAGCAAACCTTCTGCCCTAGTGATAATATGAAAATTGAAGTTGATGTTTATCACCCTGCTAATCTAAAACGCACACTTAAAAATATAGAAAAATTACGAAAAATGCACGAGATGATTTAATTCAAAATTCTCTGACAAAGCCTAATCAGGCTTTGTCTGGCAGATTCAAAATTCTGAATTTAAAATCCTCTCAACAACTTTTGGAATTTGGGTTTCGAAAGGATTTGGCCAGCGTTCAAAAGCACGCAGTAACATGTAGGCGTTTAGTTCATTCTGATTTTGCGTAAAATCTTCACCATAACCTTTTATAAATCCCAAAAGATTTTCCGGTGTGGCATCTAATGCAATTAGGGCGAGATCGTAAAGCTTGTCACCGCCGGCAATCCAATCAGCCGTATCAAATAAAATCGTTCGGTCGCCAGCAAACATAACATTGTTTGGATGGAGGTCGCCGTGCAAAAGTGAAATAATTTTTGGTTCAGCAAATTTGTGATTTTCAAGTGCTGTCATAATTTGCGCTGATTCCTCTTCGTTAAATCCACCTCGTTTACGCTGTTTGCCAAGTCCAAAATCAATTGTCTGTTTAATAAATTGGTTCCAAGTGATTTCTGTGCGCGCGCCGTTCTCATCAAAATACGACGGCGCGCTAAAACTTATTTTATGCATTGCTCGCACCGCTTGGCCAAACTTTTTAAAATTTTCCGGTATTTCGCAATCCCCCAGCGTTTGCGCATTAGCAATAAAATCAAGTATAAGCTCTTCACCATCTATTACGGCATTCATAGCCGGCAGGCCGTGGGCCTTCATTATTTTGTGAAAATTTAGTTCTCCCCAGCGCGCCTGAGCCCCGATTGATTTAACAACAACATCCCCGCTCTCTCGGCGTTCAAATCTAACATGGGAAGAATAGGCCTTTTCCAGCCCTGTTTTAACCGGACAGTCGTTCATAATAAAATAAGGCTAGCATGAATCTTCTCTTACTTACAACCCAGCTCAATCACCTTGTCACAATTCACCATCAACTCTTCCCTGTTGTCAGCAATCAAAACCGTATTATTTTTATCAATAATCTTTTGGAAAACTTTTACAAGCACTGGCAGATCACTCAAATGTAATCCGCGTGAAGGAGTGTCTAAAATATAAATGCAACGATCGCCGAGTTTTTTAGAAAGCACCTTTGCCAACTTTACGCGTTGCGCTTCCCCGCCACTCAATGTTCCTGAACACTGACCAAGTGGCAAATAACCCAAACCTACCTCTGCCAAAAAACCTAGCTTTCTTTGCACAAGCGGATAGTCTGCAAACAGCACAATCGCATCTTCGACCGTAGTTTTGAGTAAATCATCAATCGAGAGACCGCAAAAACGAATCTTAGAAACAGCCGAGGTTTTGTTCTTTCCTTCTTTTGTATTAAAACTAAACGCCGACTTTTTTAGCTTTGCTCGCTTACTTTCTGGCAAGCTAGCATAAACAGTCCGAATGGTGTCCCAAGCGCCGATATAGGTGGCCGGCGTGCTCGTTGGCGTTCCGCTGAGCGGTCGCTGATCAACAAAATAGGAACGACGAACATTGACCTTGCCAACAATGTCTTTAAAGCCAGCGCGAAGCTTCCAAGCGTTTCTCCCCTTAAACAACGCTCCATATACAACTGAAAGTAAGGTTGATTTTCCTGAGCCAGACGGACCGGATAGACAGACAAGGTTAGAAAGCGGGATTGTTAATGAATAATTTTTTAAAGAATTTTTAGTAATTTCTTTAATGGTTAACTCGCGTTTTTTCATCTTTAGTGCTCGATCATTTGGCGCCCGGCAATAATCAACTGCTTCGGCTAATTTAGAAAAAACATATTTTGATGTTGGAGTTTTCGCTTTGCGATACGCAGTAAGTGTTCCGGCGAAAATCACATCTCCTCCTCGTGAGCCCGATTCTGGTCCAAACTCAATAACATAATCAGCGCCAGCAATAATGTCTTTATTGTGTTCAACAACAATTACCGAAACGCCCTGCTTCACTAACTCTCGCAAAAGCGCTAAAACCTCAATGCGTTCTTTATGAGCCAAGCCAGCGCAAGGCTCGTCGACAATTAATAACTCATTCTTTTTAATTGCTTTTGCAGCATCGCGCAGATACTTCCAGTTTGTTTCGCCTAAACTCATCTTTGGGAGGACAACGATTCTTTGCGGAACGACAAATGTCTTAGGCAAGCCACTAACTTTTGCCACAACCTTTTTCCCTTGCGAGGCAGCATACAAAACTTCATACACAAGAGATGATTTTCCGCTGCCGCTTTTTCCTACTACGGCGACAAGGGACTTGGTCGGAATGTTAACCGAGATATTTTTGAGATTATTGACGCGGGCATCTTTTACGCTGATGTGTTTTACCATACGCAATATAGTATTCTCTTTCTGCAAGAAAAAGGCAAACAAGAGTTGCGTATTCCACCAAAAAAGTCGCGAGTTCATTTCGCGACTTTTTTGACTTTTTTTAATTATTTTGAAAGCGAGGTCAAAATTGCCAGCATGTCATCTTCATTAACTGGAATATCGCTTGTGAAAAAAATCGTATATTGTGATCCATCTTCAAATACAAGATCGTAAAATTTACACCAACCGCCACCACAACCATCACGATAAACCGTTACATTGGTAGTTTGAACTTCAGGATCAGCTGTAGAGAAATCAATATAATCAGACTCGTCAATTATATCCGCTGTAATTTCTAAATAATCACCGATTCCCCTATCGATAAAAACCTGACGCTCGGTTGGCTGTGAGGAAATTTCCCAATTATCTTGCGGTAAGATAAAACTATAATCACTTAGACGCACGACAGTCAAATCATCTACTACCACAGAATCTGATGATATACAGCCTGCACCTACTAATAACAATGATGCAAAAATTATTCCTGCCAAAAATTTTTTCATAAAAATTTTAATTAATATTCTTATTCGTGCAATGTGTGCACATCTGTAAGCTAACGCGCCTATATAAACGGCTTGCACATTTTCTCATCGTGCGCTACGCGCACATCTGCATACTAACGCGGCGGCTCGAAGCCAAGCAGTTGGCTTCTCGCTTCGCCTTGTTTGGTTCCCGGACAGGGATTCGAACCCCGATTCTCAGGACCAAAACCTGATGTCCTGCCTTTAGACGATCCGGGAATATTGCAGCATGATTATACCTAAATAATACTTTCCGTCAAATATAAATCGAGGATAAACCGAGGAACGCTGATCTATAAATGTTTTCCGATATCAACATATTTGTTATAATTTTCACCATGAACCATGACGACGAATTACTCCAGTGTTTTGACGAAAACGGTAATCCGACAGAAGCTAGACCCAGGAGCGAAGTAAAACAAGAACCTTACCGTTTTTGGTACGGAACAGCCCGAGTTTGGGTAGTGAATATCCAAGGTCAACTTTTAGTTTCTAAACGCGCCGATCATTTGGTTGGTAATCCTGGAAAATGGGAAAGTTATTTTGGCGGTCATGTTAGTGCTGGCGATTCGTTTATCACAACAGCAAGGCGTGAGCTGGCTGAAGAGGCTGGAATTGATGTACCAGAGAGCGATCTTCATTTTATCGACAAAGGTAGAAATGAAGATGTCCGGGCATTTTTTGAAAACTACGCCGTACTTTGGAATGGCAATCCGAAAGATCTCCCCTTTCCTGATGGCGAAGTAACAGAGGCTAAATGGATGAATATGGACGACTATTGGAAGCAAGCGCAAGACCACATCAAGTGGTGCTGTCGCTGTCACCCACATCAACAAAAACTAATTTTAGAGTGGGTTGAGTCGATCACTTAACTATTGACATGTCCTCCTCTTTCTGATAAAAAACTCCCCTGGAAGTAGAGGAATGTAGCGCAAATCTACAACGGTCTCTTCGCCACAGTGATTCTTTGATCAGTCTGGTCAACTACCTCCATGAAGCAAACTTGTCGCTTGATGAGTAAAAAAGCGTGCCGAAGAGCGCGCTTTTTTGTTTGTTTAAAATGGATATCTATTTACAAAACACCAGCTTGAACTAAATCACCTCGCAAATTACCAACCTTACGATCAGTATAATCGCGAAGATCGTGACCCATTTTTCCCATATCCTGACGAAGCTCTGCTAAATCATCTTTTGTGGCCACATGATCACGCAAAAAAGCCATTAAATCCATAAGAGCATTTTCAAGACCATCAAATCTTTCTCTTGTAGCTTTAAACTCTTCTCGAAATTCATCCGAAGTTTGCTTAAACTCCGCTCTGACGCTCTTAAACTCCTCTCGAAATTCATCCGAAGTTAGTTGAAATTCTGTTTTTGTTACTAATTCTTCTTTTTTGGACATAAATAAATAATTAAATTTTTTCCGTCCACTAATCCAATACATCATTTCCCCATCCCTTTGTCAATGAAAGATTGTGGACAAACTAATTTTTGATACAATATCCGCATATGCTCAAACAACTTCTTTCCGAGCTTAAACCCTACATCGAACCAGAATATAAAGCTGGCGCCACTAATTTTTTTAAAGAACCAATTAAACCGCTTGGTGTCCGAACTCCCACAGTTCGAAAAATCGCGCGAGCGCATTTTAAAGAAATCGACAAAATGACAAAACGAGAAGTTTTTGAACTCTGTGACTCTCTGCTTGGAACTGGAAAATTTGAGCTCGGACTGATTGCTTTTGCATTTATCAGACGACGAATAGATGACTTAACAAAAGCTGATTTCAAAATTCTTGAATCTTGGATTCACAAATATATTCACAACTGGGCTTGGTGCGATGATTTTTGTACACATAACATTGCCCAAATGCTGGCAAAATATCCGGAGCTTGCCGGCGCAATAAAATCCTGGACAAAATCCAAAAACCGCTGGCTCAAAAGGGCGGCGGCCGTGTCTTTCGTGCCCGCCGCCGCCCATGGAGAACATCATCTTGATGTCTTTATCGTTGCCACGATTTTACTCCATGATACAGACGACCTGGTGCAAAAAGGTTATGGCTGGATGTTAAAGTCAGCCGCAAATTTTGATCAAGAAGCTGTCTTTAATTTTGTGATGGAACATAAAGACAAAATGCCTCGCACCGCCCTGCGCTATGCCATTGAAAAAATGACAACAAATCTAAAGCAAAAAGCTATGAGAGTGACCGTTAAATGATGATCGTCATTTAATTGAATCTGGTCTCCCGGAGACCTGGGAAATAAAAAAACACCTGGCGAACCAGGCGTTTTTTAAATTTAACTTATTGTTTGTTACTCAAATCCTTGGAAAGCTTACTGAGCATTCGGGCGGCATATTCGCGTCCACCAAGTCCAAAAGCTAAACCACCGGCAAGAGCGATCATTGCTACAAATCCAGTAAATAGTACCTGGATCAATGATTGAGCAATGCCAAGCTGAACAAGCGCTGCCATAAAACTGAAGATAATTATTGCCCAGCGTGAAATCCCTGCTAAAAACTGTGAGCTTTCCATCTTCGCTGCATCAAGTGCGCCTTTAACAACTTCAAACACGAAATTGGCAAGAATAAGTCCAACTAACAAAATAATCACTGAAATGATTACATTTGGTAAATATCCGACTACAGTTGAAAGGAAAATAGTCACTTGATTCCAGCCAAGAGCGTCAGCTGAGGCAATAAGCGCCACAATTACTACAAACCATTTAACTATCCAGCCAAGAAATTCAGCAACATTTAATTTTACTCCGGCTCTGGTAAAGAAATCCTTTACTTCAAGTTTTACCATTAATTCATCAATTCGAAGTAACTGTACTACTCGAACGACTAATGTACGCAATAAATGAGCCACAACCAAGCCAAGCAAAAAAACAATGATGGCAAAAATTAGTTTAGGCAAAAACAGCACCATCCCGGCCCAAAGGTCTATGAAAGCGGATTGTAAAATATCTACATATTCTGGCATATTAAAAAGGTTATGGGTTATAGATTATAGGTTATTGGTGATGCCTCCATCACCAATAACCGAACACCAATAACCACCTTTTTATTTTACTCTATAATGCTCTTCCTAGTTCATCCTTTGTGGACAAAGTAATTTTGGGCGCATTTTCATAAATTGGGAAAAAATATTTTTTGTGTTCAACTTCGTCAATTTTTCCTTCCAGGCAAAGTTTGAATGTATAACTATCTTGTTCATCAGCTTTTTTCTCGATTGGAAATACTTTTGCATCAAGTACAAATTTGATTGAATTAACAATTGATAAAATTGATCTTAAAGCTGTGGCCGAACCCGGTCCGGCGACCACAAAAATCTTTTCAAAATCAGAAACCGCTAACTTATTTTCTTTCAAAAAAACCTGAACAGTATTTAAATATTCCTCCGGCCCAACATCATTTTTATCTAAAACATCAATCTCTTTTTCAGTTGCCAGACCAAGTACCAGGTGACTAATATCTTGTCCGTTTACATATAAAAACCTCCTCATATATTTGCTGAAATCTTATTTACCAAAACTACTTTATCTGTTTCAAGTAGCGACATCAAAAACCTGTCTTTAACCTCGGCCCGATAGGTATATTCTTCGCGAGGCATGTAGGTGTAGTTAATTTCACGAGCTAGCTCTTTTTCAAATTCTCCAATTGCATTTTGTAGCTTTTCCGGGTCAATTTCACCAATCACCAAAATGTCAGAGGCTACAGAATCGTTGTCTATGAAACGGCCGGTTAAAATCAACAAGTCTACTCTACCCTCTTTTTCTAGTTGCTTAACCAGTGAACGATTCATCATTACTGCCGACTTTTTCATTATGCCTCGAAGCTCTTCAAAAAATGGACAGGCTTGGTTAACAACATAATATTTTTTCTTATCTGTTTTTTTCAGTTCCTTTTCATCTTCATCTCGTTCTGTATCAATAATTTTTCCTTCAATCTCTTTTAAAATTCCAAGTTCGATAAGATTTTGCAGTTCCCTGCGGACAGAGTTTAACTGAGCATCAATCTTTCTTGTTACCTCACGAACATAAAGTGGTCTTTCTGGATGTTCTAAAAAAAGGTTCATTAATCTGACTCTAGTTTTTGAGCCAAATAAATGCTCTATTTTAAAGTCGGCAACTTCAGCATTCATAACTTCATTTTCTTTACTGGTTTTTTTGATGGCTGATTGAGGCATAATTTTTGTGTTCATTTTATCTACCGCCTCCTTTAACATTGTATACACTTATAGTAAACTGGAAACATGATGATTGTCAAAGTAAAATATCTGACAATATGCAGATAATAGTCAAATCAGCGAAATATAGCTCAATACCTGACCCAGATAGCCTGTTGATATCTAATATCGTTTATCCCCTATCTAAAACCGGGGATGCGATATTTGGGCTGGTTCGAGTTTTAGGAAAACCAAACAACACCAGAATGCGCCTGGTCGAGACTATCGAGGATAGATTGCGTCGGTTTAAAGAAACATTGGGCGGAGATGTTAATGTACCAAGACGGTTTGAACAACTTCTCCAAGCCCTCAATGAGGACATTAGCGCTGTAATGCAGGAGGAAAAGCGAATTCCGCTTTCTGATTTTCATGTTGTTATAGGTGTAATCAATGACAATCAAATATTTACCAGCGGAGTTGGTAATCTAAGTACGCTTTTCATGCACCGCAGCGCTAAACAGCGTTTTGTTATTTACGAGCTAGAAGACCAATTTAAAGGTAATGAGGACATTACTTGGGACAAACTTTTTGTTTCAGTTCTTGACGGTGAGCTAAACCAGGGTGATATTTTTTATATTGCAACCCGCATTTCAGCTCGGGAAATCACACTTGCCGAGATGCAGGATATTTTAGTTACGCTTCCTCCATCAGGCGCCTTAAAGCGTATTTCTCAACACCTCAATCCAAAAACTGCCTACGGAGCAATTTGCTTCCAGGTTCTTGAAGAGCCAGAAGCTGGGCCTCCAAAGAAAATCAACCCACTTTCATCAATCCAACATCTTGATGAAACTCAAGAACAAACCGAAGTTCTACTTGGAGCTCAAAAACCTGATTTTGCAAAATGGGTAATAAGTATCACAAGTCCGGTGCTTAAAAAATTATCAGCTCCCGGAACTAGTGGCACGAAAAGCGCGCTTAAACAAACAATGCGCTTACTCATTCGAGGCACAGCCGCACTGATTGTTGCTCTTATCACAGCAGGCGCATATTTATTAAGCATAATTAAAAACATTGTTAGCAGAACTCCGGCTGCCTACAAAGTTGCGAAAAATGCTACTAAAAAAGCACCAGCACTAAAAAACAAACTGCAAGAAAAACTAAACTCCTTTAAAGCGCTCTCGCCTAACACAAAATATGCGAGCTTTGGTCTTATACTAGTAGTTATTGTTCTGGCTGGTTCTTTAACCATTTTCGGCATTCAACGATCAAATCAAAAACAAAACACAATTTTTGAAAGCATGATAGAACGAATTATTGAGAAAAAAAATGCCGCCGAGGCTAGCCTTATATACGACGATACCGAACAAGCGAAAAAACTTCTCGATGAAGCAATCGCTCTTTTAAACACTTTGCCAATTGAAAAGAAAACACAAGAAGACCGTATTTCCGAAATAGCAGCCGAGCTTGAAACTGTGATGCTTGAAATTCAAGGAATTGAATATGTGGATGTGAGCACAATCGCTCAAATCAGCACCGACGACACCTGTGCCACTGCGTCTCAAATCAACGGTGTGATTTACTGCCTAACCGCAAATGGCGGGATATTCAGAGTAAATGAACTAGATAAAAATTTTAGCTCAGAGGAAAGCGCAAAAGGAAGTATTGGAGAGGTTGTAATGAGTGCAAATAAAAACAATGATTTAGTTTTTATCGATAGTAACAAAGTATTGGGCTTAGCTGACATTCAAAACAAAACATTAAATCCAATCGTTAGCGGTACCGGCACCCTTTCTAGTATTGAAGACTTACTGATTTATAATGACAACCTTTATGTCTTATCAGCAAAAGATGAGCAGGTAGTAAAAATGCGACCGCGAGGCGATGGCTACGAGGGAGGAACAAATTGGATTTCAAGTCTTAACTCAAATCTTGATGATGCCAGATCATTTACAATCGACGGCGATGTCTTTGTTCTACTTTCAAATAAAATCATAAAATTCAGCTCTGGAATTGAGCAAACATTTACATTTGATAATGTTGAGCCGGCGATTACTGACGCAATTGATATTTGGACAGATGTCAAAAGTGAACATATCTATATTCTTGACCGCGCTGAAGGCAGAGTGATTGTTTATGACAAAAACGGTAAACTAATTGCTCAATACATGAACGACGAACTAAAAAACGGAATCAACCTGATAGTTCGTGAAGATAATAAAACAATTGTAATAATGACAGCTACAAAAGCGCTAAGCTTCGCAGCTTCGCACCTACTAAAATAATCAACAAAAAACACACCGCTGGTTAAGCAGTGTGTTTTTTTGTTGAACTATTCACATTCCTTGCATGACTTCTTGTGATTAAACAGCATCCAAAGAGCTGATATAGACCAACAAGGATGTAAACCAATGACTCAAGCCATGCTACAGAGCCGAAGATGTGGACTGGACCCCATATACTAGACACACATTCTCGTTTGCACTCATAATGAAAACAATATGGGTAAATATGTGAGTGA
>PFJC01000042.1 GCA_002782865.1 Candidatus Uhrbacteria bacterium CG_4_10_14_3_um_filter_41_21 | reverse complement strand
AAAAGCCTCCACCCATATTTGCCTCCGCTACGCTACGACAAACATCAGATATGCCGAAACGTTATGTGAAATAAATTATTTTTCATTTTCATTTCTTATGTTTATAGAAAAACCAGAATACAAAAATCACAGACAAGATCAAAATGAAGTAGGGCTAAATGAGACCTAAAAATTTTTTGGTTTAAAAGATGATGACCTAAAACGTGAAACAAAAGATTTTCTACTACAGGTTTATGATCTTTTCAATTCTGAATCTGTACAACTTTTGCAAAGAAGAAAAGTAGAAGTTGGGAATTAACAACTTATTCTGCAATATGACATTTACCCTCGCAAGTCTGGTCAAGTTTGGATAAGAGTAGGTCTGTTTAGAAAAGAACCACTAGCCACTATAGAAAATTCTACTGCCTTTAACGAAGGAGAGATTGCAATGACTAGACTCATGTTTAATTTTGAAAGAGGTAGCGTTCATGGTGAGGTTGAAACCAATGAGAGTTTTGAGGGACGTGGATTAGGAAGTGCTTTATTACTCATGAGAGAAGCTATCATTCGTGATGTTATGCATAGATACGGAGAGAGGATGACATCAGGCAGATTGAAAAGTAAAATCACTGATAATTCTAGAAGTTCAAGACAGGGAAAAAATTATGAAGGTTGGACTAGTTCTTTAGCTCAAAAAATGGGATACGAACAAGCAGTAGATGAAGATAAATTTGTAAAAATATATCAATCAAACAATGAAAATGAAAAATAATTTATTTCCGATAACAAAGGATAAAAGACTCCGACTTGCAATATCCGTCCAAATTTTTTTCGTTACGCTACGAAAACTTCTTTTATCCCTGATGCTGAAATCGATAAAACAATTCGTTCTTCTCTCAATCATGACGCTTATAAACCACACACCACAAACTACGAACTCTTGATTTCTCACCCAATATCCGCTATTATCTTGCCGTATGGTAGAAATCCTAAGAGGAAAAATTATCGCTGATGAAATCCGCGATAAAGCAAAAAAGAAAATAAGCAAAATGGATAAACCGCCGGGAATGGCGGTAATATTAGTTGGTGACAATGAAGCATCAAAACTTTATGTTGGACTAAAAGAAAAAGCCGCCAAAGAAGTTGGAATCTTTATTGAAAGCATCAAATACGATAGTGATGTTTCAGAAAACGAATTAATAGAAAAAATCGGTGAGCTAAACGCCCGCCCAGACATTGATGGTATTTTAGTTCAACTCCCACTGCCTAATCATGACGAAGATAAAGTTGTAGGTTCAATTGATCCTAAAAAAGACATCGACGGCTTTCACCCAATAAATCTTGAAAAACACGACCGAGGTGAAAATTGCATTGTGCCTCCAGTCTCTCTGGCAATAATGAGACTAATTAGCGCCAGCAATCAGCCACTTGATGGAAAGACTGCAGTGATTATTGGTAACAACCCAATTTTCTCCAAACCACTCTTGATTTTACTTAAAGTAGCCGGAATTGAAGCTCAGTTTTTACAAAAAAAAACAAGCGCGCTTTCAGCTAAAACACGAGGAGCTGACATAATTATCGTTGCCGTTGGTGAAAAAGATTTTCTAAAAGCCGACATGGTAAAGGACGGCGCCATTGTAATTGATGTTGGAACAAATAAAGATGGGAACAGAACTGTTGGCGATGTTGCCGAAGACGGCAAAGAAAAAGCCGGATTTTTAAGTCCGGTTCCCGGCGGAGTCGGCCCGCTTACAGTTGCTTATCTTTTAACTAATGTGATTGAGGCGGCGAAAGGATAACGAAAGTAACAAGGGTTAAAAGGGTAAAAGGGGTTACAGGAGTGATTGTGGTTACATAAATAATATTTATAATATTACCATATTACACATGTTACTGAGTTCCTAATAAAACACCCCAACAATCGTCGAAATCATTCCCAGTACCAAAACCGCACCGGATAAATACATCAACCAATTAGGAATAACCAAAGAGCGTTTTGTGAGCCAAGCGCTCTTTTTGGCTTTTAAGTACATAGTAATCATTATGATTCCAACAAGAGCTGACAGCACTCCGCCGGTAAAACCGATCACACTTATAAAACTGCGAGCGCCAAGTGCAAAAATAACAATTGGCACAATTACAGCCCACAACCAACCAGTAATATAGCGCCTTCTGTAATCGTAAATAATTGTGTTCATCACCTCAACGCCAAGAATCAAAAAACTCGTTCCTACCGATACCAGACCAATCAAAGCACCCACCACAATAGCCCAGTCGCCAATAACCGATCCTAAACCAAGAATTGCTTCTTCTGAAGTACCAGCTCCGGTGACACTAACCACAACAGCTGCAAAGGCAATATAAACTAAATTGATAATTAAGAATCCAAAAAGCGCTGATTTTCGTAAAAGGCCTTTATTTTGAAATCCAAGTATTTCTTTCATTTCCGGTATAACCGCCAAGCCGCCAAAAGCAAACAATACAACTCCAAATGGCAAAGTGACATTTGCAAAATCTACTGTTAAAAGATTTTGAATTTCAGCGTGTGGAAGCGCACCTCCTATTATTAGAATCAAAAGAAGAATTAAGGCACTGACAAAAATCATCTCCAGTTTTGAAACAATATTAAGTCCGCCGATTAAAATTATTGACATTACTGCTAAAAAAATAATTTGATAAGTCAAAACTTCCCCGCCGAGCGAAGCATGCAACAGAGCGTGTAAAAATTCTCCACCAATAATTGTGTAAGCAACCATTGCGCCCCAAATTCCACCAAAAAGCGAAATTGCCATCAAAATCCCCCAATGCTCACCTAAATGCTTGCGCACACTGCCGACTAAACGCCTATGTCCATCAAAACTTAATACCAAATCAGCGTATGCTAAAATCATTACTAAATTGATTGCGCCTAAAACTAAAATGTAAACTAAACCTATAGTAAAGCCGGATTGCGCCACAACATATGGGATTCCAAAAATTCCAACACCAATTACCGCGCCAATTAATGCTTGCGTGCTGCGGACAAAAAGAATAGAGCGTGATTTCATAATTGACATAATTATATCATGGAATCTGGAATCTGGAATTTTGAATTTTGAAGACTTGCTCCACATAAGTGCCGATCGGACCTTATGTGTTCACTTTTCCTGTGATTGCACGAAAAGTACGAGATTACATAAAAACAAAACCGCGCCGTCTTCTCGAAGGAAAACAGCGCGGACACCAGCCGAACGCAGTCGACTACGATTCGATGGACTCGTCGGGCTTGTCGGCGAACCCGCTCAGGCGTGCCCCCTCCAGCCATCTGGCCAGGTAGACCATGCCCAACTCGTCGATCTCCACCGTTCCAGAGACAGTATCGACGAAGCTGATGAAGGGCTTCACTCCGATACCGCTGAACATCTCCGGCGTGGCCTCGCAGGCTCGCATCATTTCATTGAACGTCTCGAAGCCGTTGAACCGCCGCAGAGAGCCAGACTCAATCCAGAGCACCGACAGCTTTTTGCGAGCTGCGGCCAAGGCGTCTTTCAGCGCCTTGCGCTTGATCACATCACCCGCGAAGTCCCTTGCTTCCAGACCACGCAGGGACTTGATGGCGGCGAAGAGAGCGCCCTCGAGTTTTTCCTGAACGGCTGCGATCGCTTGCTGTTTTTCCAGCGCCTTGATGATGACTTCGATATTGTCCTTGTCAATACTGACAGGATCTTCGTCGGCGAACCCGAGCGCTTTTCTTGACACCTGCTCGAAAGCACGGCGGTACCTCGCCTTGTTCCACTTCCCCGTATAGGCTTCGATGGCAAAGAAACCGCTGAAAAAGCAGATGACAGTTTCGACGATAAACGTGGCGAGCACATGCTCGGTCGTCATCAGCGTCATGAACATAAGCACGCTATGGGCACCCGCAAAGGCCAACAGAACGAGAACCAAATGCCACCGCTTTTCCATCACTCCTCCGATCGCCGCTTTGCGCGGCGCTACCGAAAGATGCGCTTTTTGGCTACAGGGGAAGAATCTGACGAAATTGACAGCACCACCCCTATCCATATTAACGCAGTTAATCTTCCTTGTGGAAGCGAAAAACATATCAGAAAAATCATACTCAGTCAATCCCCACTCCTTCCCCAACTCCCGCTTGATCAAAGATCAAAATGAAGTAAGATACGCCCATGGCTACCATGCAAAAAATCCCACCACATAATCTCGAGGCTGAAGAAAGTCTACTTGGTTCAGTTTTGGTTGATGCCGAAGCTATTACTAAAGTAATTGATGTTGTAAAACCTGACGATTTTTACAAAGATTCTCACCGGTTGATTTATGACGCCATGCTCGACTTATTTGATCGCCACGAGCCGATTGATATTTTAACTATCGGCAACAAATTAGAAGAAAGAAAAATGATCGACAGAGTTGGTGGTAGAACAGCGCTGGTTGAATTATCAAACAGTATTACCACAGCTGCCAACATTAAAAACTACGCCGAAATCATTCAAAAAAAAGCAACGCTTCGCCGACTGCTTAAAGCTGCTACTGAAATTACTGAACTTGGTTATGACGAAGAGCAAGAGATTGATTCGATTATCGACAACGCCGAACAAAGATTATTTGATGTTTCCAGTAATTTTATTCAAAAAAGTTTCGTAGCAATTAGATCAGTTTTGACTGACGCTTTTGATAGAATCGACAAGCTTCACAAAAGAAAAGGACAACTTCGTGGTATTCCAACTGGTTTTATCGGGCTTGATAATCTACTAGCAGGATTTCAAAAATCAGACCTGATAATTCTAGCTGCTCGACCCTCTGTTGGTAAAACATCTCTGGCGCTTGATATAATTCGTCATGTTGGTGTAAAGCAAAAAAGAGTTGTTGGCTTTTTCTCGCTGGAAATGGCCAAGGAACAATTAGTTGATCGTTTAATCTGTGCCGAAGCTAATGTTGACCTTTGGAAACTTAGAACTGGTCGGCTATCAGATAATGACGATGACTTCCCAAGAATCGGCGAAGCTTTATCAGCTCTTTCTGAAGCACCAATATACATTGACGATACGCCTGTAGCGAATATAATGAGTCTGCGAGCTAAAACACGGCGTCTAAAGGCCGAGTACGGACTAGACTTAATCGTTATCGACTATTTGCAGTTAATGGAAGGCCGAACTAACAAAAGCGATAACCGAGTTAACGAAGTTGCAGAAATCAGTCGAGGTTTGAAACAAATTGGTCGTGAACTGGAAGTACCGGTTATCGCCCTTGCCCAGCTTTCTCGTGCTGTTGAAATGAGCAAACCCGCTATTCCAAAACTAGCTCATTTGCGCGAATCAGGATCTATTGAGCAGGACGCTGATGTTGTAATGTTTCTTTATCGCAAATCAGCTGATAGAAACTACTCAATGGAAGAATTAACACCTGAGGAAAAAAATTCTGCCGAACTTCACATTGCCAAACATAGAAACGGTCCAACTGGAATGGTGCGGCTCATATTTGATAAAACCAGAGCTAGCTTTAAAAACGCAGAAATGCAACGGCAAGCACCCCCTCAACAAAATAATCAAATTAATCCAGCTAATGTCGGTCTTCCTCCTGGAATTCCGCCAAAAAATAGCTAAACCATTAGCTTATAGTTATTAGTGAGCGCTAACAGCTAACAGCTAAAAATAATTTATGTTCAACAAAATCAAACAAATTAAAGATCTACGAAACCAAGCTAAAACTATGCAAGCAGCGCTTGCTGAAATAATGGTTGTTGGAAAATCATCAGGTAATAAAGTAATGGTGACTATTGATGGCAATCAAAAAGTTCAAGGTGTAAAAATTGATGAAAATCTTGAGCGCGAAAAAATCGCCGAAGGAGTTAAAGATGCCTTTAATGACGCTTCCAAACAACTTCAAAAAGAGCTAGCTGCAAAGATGAAAGACATGGGAGGACTAGAGGCGTTTAAAGATTTGATGTAATGCGTAAATTCCCCGCTCCAATTCATAATGCAATTGCAGCGCTTTCAAGGCTTCCCGGCGTGGGACCAAAAACAGCGCTGCGTTATGTTTTTGCACTCCTTAGAATGAATAAGCAAGACCGGGAGATTTTTGCGAGAGCAGTGATCAATTTAGAAAATATTACGGAATGCTCGGTTTGTTTTACACATTCCGAAGACCCGGTCTGTGCAATCTGTAAAGACTCGCAAAGATCAAACTCTGTGCTTTGTGTAGTCTCTGAATCACGTGATATCTCTACAATTGAAGCCACAAATACTTACCACGGAAAATATTTTGTTTTTGGCGGAACGCTCAACCCTATTGAGGGCGCAACACCTGAAACTTTAAATATGCGCGAACTAGTTGAACGACTAAAATCTCGACCTGAAATTAAAGAAGTGATTCTCGCTTTTTCACCCGATGTGCACGGCGAAACAACAATAATGTTTTTGTCCCGCAAAATTAAACAACTGGGACGCAAAACCACAAAACTGGCGCGCGGTCTGCCAATTGGAGCTGACATTGAATATGCCGATGAAGTGACTCTGGGAGACGCACTCTTGGGACGACGCGAAACCTAAATCAAAAGAACCCCGCGAGGGGTTCTTTATTTTTTACCTACAAGCTAATCAGCTACAACTTACTAACCTATCTTCTCAATCTTTAGCTTTGTGTATGGCTGTCTGTGGCCATTATTTCGGCGGTATCGAGATTTTGGTTTGTACTTAACAATATGGATCTTTTTACCTTTGCCAGTTTCCATCACAGAAACGGTAACTTTAGCTCCGTCTACAAATGGTGTTCCGATTTTAGTGTCTGTGCCCTCGTCGTCTGAAACGAGCAAGGCATCGAATTCAATTTTTTCTCCATCAAGCAACTCCAGTTTTTCAACTTTTAGTTCCTGACCTTCGCGGACAACATATTGCTTCCCGCCGGTTTTAATTACTGCGAACATAGTAGATTGATTGCGGCTGCGAAGGTTTTACAAGATAAGTGGACGATCGTCTATTAATCTTGTAAATTAAGACCTTTTGCATGCCTTTAATTAACGCCGAAATAGTACCAAAATCACTCAATTCCGTCAATACTGATTCAGCCATGTGACTGAGTCACATGGCTGGTCACCTGGGAAACATTCAAGTTAGCAATGCACCACTTCGAGTGATTTCCTGATGTCTTTCGCGCATTCGTTGGGTGTTTTGTAGTTAAGTTGTTTTCTGGGTCT
>PFJC01000052.1 GCA_002782865.1 Candidatus Uhrbacteria bacterium CG_4_10_14_3_um_filter_41_21 | reverse complement strand
TCGTTTCTATGTGAAAACATTTCGTATAATCTACTGAAAAGTGCTAGATATACGCCCAAAGGTTATTAATACTCCAACCCTTCGTAGAGTGGAAAGTTTGATGCAAATTCTTTCACCCGACCCCTGATAACTGACAACATTGTTTCGTTGGTATGATTTGTAATCGCATCATCTATCCAGTCGGCGATTGTTTTCATTTCATTTTCTTTCATTCCTCGGGTGGTAAGCGCCGGAGTTCCGAGTCTGATTCCCGACGGATCCATTGGCTTGCGTGGATCGTCCGGAATCATATTTTTATTAACTGTGATTCCGGCTTTGTCGAGCGCTGCTTCTGCTTCAGCTCCGGTTACACCTTTTGACGCCACATCAATTAAAAGTAGGTGATTGTCAGTTCCACCAAACATTAATTTGTATTCTCGGTTTCTAAACTCTTCTTCTAATATCTTAGCGTTAGCTTTAATCTGCCGCGCGTATTCCTTAAAAGATGGCTCGAGCGCTTCTTTAAAAGCAACCGCTTTAGCTGCAATAACATTTTCGTGCGGTCCGCCCTGGAGCCCAGGGAAGACTGCTTTGTCGACCGCTTTGGCAAATTCCTGTTTACACATAATCATTCCGCCTCGTGGTCCACGCAGTGTTTTGTGAGTTGTGGTTGTAACAAGATCAAAAATCGGAACCGGATTATCCATTTGTCCACCAGCAATTAGTCCGGCGATGTGCGCAATATCGGCCATTGTGAGTGCGCCAACTTCGTCCGCAATTTTTTTAACTCCGGCGTAATCAATCTCGCGTGAGTAAGCGGAGTATCCAACTAAAATTAATTTTGGTTTATGTTCAAGCGCCATAGCGCGAAGATTTTCAAGATCAATCAAACCCTCGGTATTTGTTTTGTAGCGAACAAAGTTATAGATTTTTGAAGACTGTGTTACCGGGTGACCATGCGTTAAATGTCCGCCGTGGGAAAGATCCATTCCAAGTATCGTGTCTCCATGTTCTAACAGAGCTTCATAAGCGGCGATGTTGGCTGGCGCGCCGGAGAGTGGTTGCACATTAACATGCTCAGCGCCGAAAATTTGTTTGGCGCGTTCAATCGCAAGTGATTCAATCTCATCAATAAATTCACAGCCACCGTAATATCTTTTTCCGGGATATCCTTCGGAATATTTATTGGTGGCAACCGATCCAAGTGCTTCTAACACTGCATCTGAAACAAAGTTTTCAGATGGTATCATCTCCAGACCAGTTCTTTGTCTGTTTAGCTCACACTCAAGAGCGTCGGCTATACCGATATCATAACTACGAATTTTCATATGAGCCCATTTTACTCTTTTGTCCTCCGTGTTACAATTAAATCAGTATGATACAAGCGAAAAATGTCCATATTATAGGAATTGGAGGAATTGGCACATCGGCAGTGGCAAAATGGTGGAAAGAGCAGGGGGCGACTGTAACAGGCTCTGATGTGCATAAAAATGAGCTTGTTTTAGAGCTGGAAAAAATTGGTATTGATGTTCGTTTGGGCCATTTCGCAGAAAATGTTCCAGTCGATTGTGATTTGATTATCCATTCGCGCGCAGTCGCAGCTACAAATGTTGAGCGCCAAGTGGCGTCTGAACGAAGTATTACTGATATTTCTTATCCGCGGTTTTTGGGACTGCTTGCCAAAAATTATAAAACAATTGCCATTGCCGGAACAAATGGAAAAAGTACAACCACAGCTATGATTGCTAGCGTTCTTATCGAAGCCGAATATGACCCAATTGTAATTTTAGGCACTCAACTTGCAAATTGGGATTTAAAAAATGCCAGAATTGGAAATGGTGATTGGTTTGTGACAGAGGCGTGTGAGCATATGGCAAGTTTTTTGGAAATTCGTCCAGATTATGGAGTTATCACAAATATTGAGGAAGATCATTTGGATTTTTACAATGACTTAAATCAAATTCGGGAAACTTTTCAGCTTTGGGTTGATCAAATGAAAAAAGGCTCTACGGTTTTTATAAACTCGCATGATCCTGAATCAAAATCAATTAGAGCTCTTGATAAAAAATCGTTTGATTTTAAAAATAGAAAAACAGAAGAAGGTAAACAGACTTTCAATGTTGATGACGTTCAGTTCTGTCTTCAGATTCCTGGTGAGTTTAATGCTATGAATGCGGCGGCGGCTGTGGCAGTTTGTCGTGTTGTTGGAATTAAAGACGAAGTAATCAAAAAAGCGCTGTGTGAGTTTAAAGGAACTTGGCGACGATTTGAACATGTCGGCGTTTGGAAAGATGCTGATGTTTACAGCGATTATGCTCATCACCCAACGGCGATTACTGGATCGATAAAGGCTTTTAAAGAATTTTTTCCAAATAGACGATTAGTTGTAGTTTTTGAGCCTCATCAACATTCCAGAACGCACGAATTGTTTGATGAGTTTGTAGAGTCTTTTGATGAAGCTGATGTTTTAATCTTATCAGAAGTTTACGAAGTTGTCGGTAGGACAGAGGAAAAGTTTGAAACATCAAAAGATATGGCAGAAAAAATTAAAGATCGTAAAAAGAATAATGAAGTTTTGTACGCTGAAAATCTAAAAAAAGCTGAAAGTCATTTGCGTGATGTTGTAAAGCCCGGTGATATAATTGTTTGTATGGGTGCCGGCGATATTGATAGCTTGGCGAGAAAGATCGCCAAATAATTCATGTTTATGGGAGAATCAGGAAATATTATAAATATTTTTGAGAGGCCAGACATGAGAGAACGGTTACTGGCAAGTCTTCAAGCGATGCATGACGGTCTGCCAGAAAAGACTGCGCGTGCGTTTATTGAGTTCGTCAAAGATAGGTTGGTTAGTGATTTAGGTACTGAGGTCGGCGATGAGTTTGCTGAGCATTTAGCGTATGTTAAAGACGATCAAAGTAGAGATGATCTTTTAAATAATATTTTAGATTTTTTTGCAAAACATGTTGACCCAGATAAATTTGAAGCAGTGGAAAGAAAAAAATTTGTAGAGCGGGGAAACTTTATCCCACTTAATGAGATTTTATCATTTGGTGCAGATGACGGGGTAGCGCATATTCATCTTGCACCAGCACGCGCGATAGCGCCGGAGAAAAGGATGCAATTGTTGAATGGTGGCCTCAGAGAGCTTGCTTTACGGATGAACACAGACGAGCAATTATCAGAGATTAGTAGGGTGAAGGCGACAAGTTGGATCGTAGCGAAGATGCCAAGTATTATTGAGTCACTCGGTTTTCATATTGATGGTCCAATTGATGATGAGATAAGGCGTTTATATTTTCCGGATCAAAAAGGCGAAATTTGGGAGGCGCATATGGATCGAAAGGAGTTTCTAGAAATATACCTCGATAAAGACCTATGACAAATATCACTCAGGAATTACAAGACATTTTCGGTGAACAGATGCGTGAAAACGAGCCACTTTCAAAGCACACCAATTTTCGAGTTGGTGGACCGGCAAAATGGTTTTGTGAGGTTGATAGCGCAGACGAACTTATAAAAGCAATTAATGTTTTATCTGGCCAGGTTACTTATTTTATTCTTGGCGGTGGGTCAAATGTGCTAGCAAGCGACGAAGGTTTCCTGGGCGTGGTTTTTAAACTAACAATGCGCAATATTGAAATAAGCGGAACTACTGTAAAAGCCGGTGCCGGTGCGCTAGCGGTAATGCTCGCACGAACAACCGTAGGCGCCGGTCTAGCTGGCCTAGAATGGGCAGTGTCGCTTCCGGGAACGGTTGGCGGTATGGTTCGAGGAAACGCCGGTTGCTTTGGTGGGGAGACAAAAGATAATTTAAAAAGTATTGAGGTTTTGAGTGACGGGAAAATCAAAACAATGCAATCTGAGGAATTAAATTTTGGCTACAGACATTCAGCAATTAAAAAATCAACCGATATTGTTTTAACAGCCACATTTCAGCTAAAAGTCGGTGACAAAGATCAGCTAAAAGCCAGGATGAACGAAATACTTGAAAAGCGAAAAACTAGTCAACCGCTTACATCGGGAACAGCAGGTTGCACCTTTAAAAATTACGAAACTCACAAGGGGGACGATATGAAAATGTTTGCCGAGCTGGGAATACCGAAAGAAATGCTAGACGCCAGGCGTATCAGTAGTGGATGGCTGATTGATAGAGCGGAGTTAAAAGGTGAGAAGATTGGTGGAGCGTCAGTTAGTTTGGAGCATGGTAATTTTATTATCAACGATGGCAGCGCAACAGCAGATCAGATTTTTCAGTTGATATCACTTGTTAAAACAAGGGTACGGGACAAGTTTAATATCGAGCTGGAAGAAGAAATTCAATATTTAGGATTATGAGAAAAGGAGAAGCGGATAGAATGCCAAAACATGATATTGAGTCAATGGCAAGAAAAAGTTTGGAAGGAATGATTGAGTCAGACTCATTGTTTACAGAGGGACATTATGCCTTACATCCACTCACAAAATTAATTGCCGCTGGTGGAGAAAGAATTGTTTTAAATTCTGTTGCAAGAGGCGGCCGTGAAAGAGACATAGTAGTCAAAGTTCCTTATCATTTGTTGAAAAGATCTGTTACACATACTGAGTCTGAGATTGATTGGGCTCTGTATTTGGAGAAAATAGCAAGAGAATCTCGCGAACGCCTTGAGATATTAAAATCTTATTTTGGTAGCCATGTTGCCAAAGAAAAGTTGCTTGTTGGCGAAGTACCAATCTCTCAGGAAGTTGCAAATGAAATTTTTCAAACCGCACGTGGTGCTAGTGCGGCCGTAACGGTTGGTCACATTTATCCAAAGTCAGTTATCAGTGTTCAGGAAAGAATTCCAGCAGAAGTTTTATCGGATTCTGATGATTTTGGATATAATTACATAGAGAAACGGTTTGATAAAGATGCGTACCGGAGAGCAAATCAAATGCTTTTAGACGAATCGATTCCATTTGATCAAGATTTCTTTGCTTCGACAATAAAGCGGAATACCAAGGAACTTTTAGAGGTTGCCCTAATAGATGAAGAATTAAGAAATCTTTTATCTGAATTTGTTAGAACTGCAATTAATTTTACGAATCAAACACAAGAACTGCTTGATTTGGCCGGGAAGCATAATGCTGTTTTTTGGAAAGAAGATAAAAATTGGAACTATAAATTATTCGATGTTATGGCGGGTAGTCAGTCCAGTAAATTTTTAGGTGAGCTCGATGCCTTTGTGGAAAGTGATGGAGTTGCTGAACTTGATGCGATGAACGCAATTAATTATGCCAGAACAATGCACGGAATGGCACGAGCACTTGGAATAAAAGAGAGATTAAGTTTTGTAGGATTTTTATCAAAGAAAAAAACTTGGTCAGAAATGAGCGATGATTTACATTTAGATACTAAACGAGCTTTAGCAAGAAGAGGTGTCGAAGTGGAGAAATCCTTGCAAGAAGCTAGGTTGGCAGATGATAGTAAAACGCCAGTTGATTTAAATTAATTAAATACGAATTAACATTTTTATGCGCATTACACAAATTGTCGGGACAAATATGGATCTTACTGATGCCATCAAAGAGCGAGTGGAAAAAAGAATGAAGTCAATAGAAAAAATTTGTAAAGATGTTGAACCTTGTGATGTAGCGGTTGATGTTGGAAAAACTACCAAAGGGCAAAACAAAGGCAAGATTTTTAGAGCTGAATATAATTTGACTGTGCCGGGAACTTTTTTACGAGCTGAAACCGTTGAAGAAGATTTGTACTCCGCGATAGATAAAGCAGCCAAAGATTTAAAAAGGCAAATGAAAGAGTATAAGCGTAAACAAAAGAAAAATAAGTAAAATATAAACACAAAAGGCTTAGAACTCGCTTGTTCTGAGCTTTTTTGTTTTATTTGTTTAAGACTTGAAAGATTGGCGAAAATAGAGCACAATAAGCGCGTTATGAATAACTTAATTAAAAAAATATTCGGAGACGATTCTGCTAAACGATTAAAGCTTTTGCAGGCCGAGGTGCCAAGGGTAAATGCTTTGGAGTCTGAAATCAAAAATCTAACTGACGATCAACTAAAAGCCAAGACTGGCGAGTTTCAGACTAAGGTTCAATCTGGTACCGGTCTAGATGACATTGCTCACGAGGCCTTTGCGGTTGTGCGCGAAGCAGCTTCACGAACTATCAAGCAACGGCATTACGATGTTCAGCTTATCGGTGGTTTAGCATTGCACCAGGGAATGATAGCTGAAATGCGAACCGGAGAAGGAAAAACTTTAACTTCAACTCTTGCTATTTATTTAAATGCTCTTGAAGGGAAGGGTGTTCATGTAGTTACAGTTAACGACTATTTGGCCAAACGCGATACGGTTTGGATGGGCCAAATTTTTCATTTTCTTGGTTTAACTATTGGTTGTATTCAGCAAGAAGGTGGATATATTTATGACGAAGAATTCAAAGTAACCAGTGATCAGGAGTCAGTGGACAGTTTAGATGAGGATCGTGATACAACCGGTTCGTTTAAAGTACAAATGGATTTTTTGCGACCAGTAGGAAGGCGTGATGCCTACAAGGCTGATATAACTTATGGAACCAACAATCAATTTGGTTTTGATTATCTTCGTGACAATATGGCCACTCGTTTGGAAGATATGGTTCAGCGCGATTTACATTACGCCATTATCGACGAAGTTGATTCTATTTTAATTGACGAAGCCAGAACTCCGCTTATTATTTCTGCCTCGGCCGAAGAATCAGCCGATCTTTATAATCGTTTTGCAGGACTTGTAATTGATCTTAAAGAAAACGAGGACTTTAATTTAGATGAAAAAATGCGCGTAGCTACTTTTACAGAATCAGGATTAAAAAAGATGGAAACAAGATTGGGATTTGATAACTTGTATTCACAGGGCTTGGAGCAAATTCATCATGCCGAGCAAGCACTTAAAGCTCATGCCATTTTTAAAAAAGATGTTGACTATGTGGTAGCTGATGGTGAGGTAAAAATCGTTGATGAATTTACCGGACGAATTTTGGAAGGAAGAAGATATTCCGAGGGGCTCCACCAAGCGATTGAAGCTAAAGAAGGTGTAGCTATTAAAAACGAAAGCAGAACACTGGCTACAATCACTTTCCAAAATTATTTTCGAATGTATAAAAAACTTTCGGGAATGACCGGAACTGCCGAAACTGAAGCTGATGAGTTTCATCAAATTTATAATTTAGATGTTGCTGTTGTTCCAACGAACATGATTATTGCTCGTGAAGATAGGGTTGATCAGATTTTCAAAACTGAAAAAGCCAAATTCATGGCAGTTGTTAAAAAAATAAAAGAATTGCAAGAAAAAGGTCAGCCGGTTTTGATCGGTACAGCTTCAATTGAAAAAAATGAATTGATTGATAAGCTTTTAACCCAGGCTGGAATTAAGCATGAGATGTTGAACGCTAAAAACCATGAACGCGAAGCGCAGATTATTGCCCAAGCCGGTCGCAGGGGATCGGTAACTGTCGCAACTAACATGGCTGGTCGTGGAGTTGATATTATTCTTGGTGGAAATCCATCAACCAAAGAAGAACAAGAAGAAGTCAAAAAACTCGGCGGATTATTTGTTGTCGGTACTGAGCGCCATGAATCAAGACGAATTGATAATCAGTTGCGGGGTCGATCCGGTCGACAGGGCGACCCTGGAGTTACTCAGTTTTATTTGTCACTCGAAGACGACCTGATGCGCATTTTCGCCGCTGACAGAGTTGGAAAAATAATGGATACACTTCGAATTGATGAAAACACTCCGATAGAAAGTAAGATGATTGGAAATTCAATTACAAAAGCTCAAGAGCGAGTTGAGGGACATCACTTTGATACCAGAAAGCATGTTTTACAATATGATGATGTTTTGAATCGTCACCGAACGGCAACTTATGGGTGGCGTTATAAGATGTTAAATAAAGAAATTGATCCGGAATCAGAAATAAAAGAATTAGTAGAAAACGAAATAGAAAGAGTAGTTTTGTTTCACACTGATAATGATGGAGTAGCGATAAGTAATCCAGATGAGCTTGGTAAAAAAGTAAAAACAGATTGGGATCCTAAAGAAATAACCGAAACTTTGACGACAATTTTGCCGGTAGAATCAGAAGACGAAAAAGTTATTAAAGAAATTTTTGCGGTAATCTCCAAAGATCGAGAAAAGTTGGCCGGGCAAAGATCATCTGTTATCAATCTATTTCAGGAAAGATCAGATCAAAAATTAAAAGAAGCCAAAGAAGTTCTTACTTCGGAAAAATATGATCAGATGTTACGGGCGATTTTATTGCGCGCCAATGATAACGCTTGGGTGCGTCACTTGGACGCAATGACATATCTGCGCCGTTCAATTGGACTCCGTGGTTATGGCCAACGCGATCCACTGATTGAATACAAAAAAGAAGCGTTTGGACTTTATAATGACATGCAAGAAGAAGTTCAGCGTGATGTTGTTTATAATGTTTTTAAATATATTGCTCAGTCAATTAGAGCGCAAAAGATTGTTGAAATGGCGCCAAGTATTTTGGAACGCGTCGGAATAGTTTTTAGTGGCGCACAAAAGACAATGGCAAAAAAAGCAGCCGCTGCTACTTTGCAGGGTGCAAAACAAGAAACGGTTTCCGGAACAGTAGCTAAGGCGGGCAGAAACGAACCTTGCCCATGCGGAAGTGGAAAAAAGTATAAGAAATGTCATGGGGCTTAATATGCAAGAATTGATTGCAAAGGTAAAAGAAATGCTTGGAGGAAATGTAATAATTGATGGTGTTGAGAGGCCAAGGTTTGAGTGGGTTCGTGAAAAATAAGATTACACTGTTATAAATTGTTCAGCATCAAATGTTGGACAGTTTTTTTGATTAAGAAAACTATCGAATATTGACAATTTGCGTGAAAAATGATAATTAGGTGGCTTATGGAAAATGATATTTTACCTTCAGACTCTAGTTTAAATGGTAGCCAGAGCCAAGAAACCGGAGACCGAAACTTTAAGTCTAAAATCAAAAAGGCATCAAAAATAAAGGCTTTTATTAAAAAACAACGCTACTGGTTTGCCGGAAGTGTTGTTATTTTGTTAATTGCGGTTGTGGTTTTGGCCTCTGGTGGACCTAAAACATCATATACAACAACAGAGATCGTTCGTGGTGATCTTGTGCAGACTGTTGAGGCTTCAGGCGAGCTTGAATCACTAAAAGATGTTGATTTGTCATTTCAAACATCCGGAGTAGTTTCTCATATTTATGCTAATGTCGGAGAAGAGGTTACTGCCGGCGATTTGGTTTTGACTTTAGTGTCTGATGAAGCGCTAGCTGATCTTACCCAAGCTCAGGAATCAGTTAATCGGGCGCAGGCGGTAATTGATCAACTTTATGCCGGGGCATCGAATGAAGAAATCGCAATTGCTCAAGCATCACTAACGATTGCCAAGATTGATCTGGAAAGCACAAAGACAAATGGTGACAACACAATCGCAACTGCACTTTTAAATTATCAAACAGCGCAAGACACATATGATAATCTTGTTGCGCAGAATGCTGAATCACTTGATCAAATCTATGCAGACATGATTAGCATAATGCGTGCCAATGTAATTGAGATCCGGGGTGCACTTTCTGATGCTGATGAAATTTTAGGAGTTGAAAATACACTGGCAAATAATGATTTTGAAATTTATTTAAGCGCTAACGATCCGCAAGTATTTTCCAGTGCAAAAAAGTATTACGGTTATGCCGCCGAAGGGCGTGATTTTGCCGAAGACGCAGTTTACGCAATTGACGAAACTTATTCGTTTGATGATGTTTTGACTGTAGCCGACACTGTAGCCGGTGCACTCAATAACACTGCCATGGCGCTTTACTACACTCGGGCCGTGCTTGATGCAACCGTAGTGGACACAGCAGTACTAACTCAGGCAGATATAACAGCCTTTAAAGCATCGGTTGACGCTGTCAGAGCTGCAATTCAAACTGATGAAGATACGCTTACAGGGCAAATGCAACTGTTAAATACAACCACACTGAGTGCCAGCACATCGGAGTTGAGTTCCTTAAATTCGCTTAGTTCAGCGAAGCTCGTTTACGAGAATTCTCAATCAACAAACACGGCAACTATTTCTATGAAAGAAGCAGCCTTGGCTTCGGCTCAGGCTAATTACGATAGTGTAACAGCCGATGTTCGTGGTGTTGACTCAGCTGCATACTTTGCTGATCTTGGACTGGCTAGAGCTCAACTTGATGCTGCCAGTGCCCGTTTTCAAAAAACAGAAATCCGTTCGCCGATTAACGGAGTTGTTACAAATATTGCGCTAGACGAAGGAGAGCTGGCAACCGCTGGAATGAGTATCGCTACTGTTCAAACTTTGGACGAAGCTTATAAAATCACACTTGCAGTTTCAGAATCTGACATTGTTAAAGTCACGCAGGGTGACAAAGCAAGTGTCACTTTTGATGCTTATGGTGATGATTTAGTGGTTGAAGCTTATGTTGGCGCAATTGACCCAGCTGAAACAAACATTGAAGGAGTTGTTTATTACAATGTTGATGTATACATCTCAGACACTCGTTCAATTGCTCTTAAGCCGGGAATGTCGGCTGATGTAATTATTATGATCGATGAAAGAGAGGGTGCGCTGTATATTTCTCAACGAGCGATTTTAGAAAATAATGAAGGAAAGTATGTTCGAATTTTAATTGGTGATACTTTTGAAGAGCGACAGATTTTAACGGGACTGCGAGCCGATGGCGGTTTGATAGAAATTATTGAAGGTGTAGAAGAAAGCGAAATCGTAGTAGTTTCAATTCAAGAATAAAATGGCCTTAATTGATCTTCAAAAAATCACCAAAGATTATGTAAACGGCGATGTTGTTACGTCCGTTCTTCATGGGGTTTCGCTAGAAATCGAAGAAGGAGAGTTTGTAGCAATCATGGGGCCATCGGGATCTGGAAAATCAACTTTAATGCATATTATTGGATTTTTAGATCAACTTACAACTGGAAAATATTTATTTGCTGGCAAAGATGTTTCAAAATTAAGTGATGACGAGTTGGCGCAAATGCGCAGAAAAGAAGTTGGATTTGTTTTTCAATTTTTTAATTTGTTGCCCCGCACCACTGTTTTGGAAAATGTTACGCTACCAATGGTTTACGAACAGACGCCAATTGCTGAAAGAGAAAAAGAAGCTCGCCGTGCGCTCGAGTCAGTTGGACTTGCTCATCGCCTGCATCACTTATCAAATCAACTTTCCGGTGGTGAACGCCAACGCGTTGCAATCGCTCGAGCTTTGGTCGGTAACCCAAGTATAATTTTTGCGGACGAGCCAACCGGAAACTTAGATACAAAATCAGGTGTTGAAGTGCTTAAATTATTTCAAGAATTAAATAAACAAGGTAACACAATCGTGATGATTACCCACGAACGCGAAGCGGCTGAATTTGCCGAGCGCATTATTTCAATCCGTGACGGCGATGTCGTTCAAGATGGAAATGGTCACAAGCGTCGAACAGATTTTTTTGATAAATAATTATGTTGACATCAGACCTTATTAAAACATCATCAGTAGCGCTTAGGCGAAACGCCTCTAGGTCTCTTTTGACAATTTTAGGGATTGTGATCGGAATTGCGGCTGTTATTTTAATGCTCTCAATTGGTAAAAGTGCTGAAGGTTTAATTTTGTCGCAAGTTGCTGATTTAGGATCTGATTTAATATTTATTGAGGCTAGCGCCGGTGACCCGACCAGCGGTCCGCCAGATCCATTTATAGAACAGACAATGACGCTTGACGATGTGAAGACTTTACGAAAAAGTAGTTATTTTTCAGCGGTTTCAGCTACTCTTCAGACTAGTTCATCGGTTACACACGACCAAGAAAGCACCTTTACTCAAATTGCAGGCGTAGACGCTGATTATTTGGAAATCTTTCCAGCCGATCTTTTGCATGGAAGATTTTTAGATGAATCAGATGTTGATAGTTATGGAAAAGTAGCAGTACTAGGAAAAGACATTGCTCAGGATCTTTTTGGGGATCAAGATTCAATTGGACAGAGAATGAAAATTGGTGACATTACTGTTCGAGTTATTGGTGTGTTCGATGAACAAGGCACCAGATTTTTTCAAAATCTTGACGATCAAATCGCAATTCCTGTTACAACGATGCAGAGGGATATTTTGGGAGTTGATTATGTAAATTACATTTCTGCTGTTGCTGTTGGTGATATAGAGATTGCTAAAGAAGAAACACGCTGGATAATGCGCGATGCTCATAACTTAGATAACCCAAAGGGAGATTTAAATAAAGATGATTTTTATGTTTCTTCGCAAAGTGACGCGGTCGCGATTATTGGGGTTGTTGGCGGCGTTCTAACAATTTTGCTTTCTTCAATTGCTGCGATTTCGCTGGTGGTTGGTGGAATTGGAATTATGAATATTATGCTTGTTTCAGTTACAGAAAGAACAAAAGAAATCGGGCTGCGTAAATCACTTGGCGCAACTCGCAAAGAAATTTTGCAACAGTTTTTAGTAGAGTCTGTAATGCTTACAATGACTGGCGGAATAATAGGAGTTCTAATGGGCGTTATCATGTCGGTTGTGATTGGATTTATCGCCGGATTTTTTGTAGAAGGTTGGGGAATTTATGTTCCTGCTTCTGGAATTATCGCCGGAGTTATTGTGGCAACAATTGTAGGAATTGTTTTTGGAGTTTATCCTGCCCGCCACGCCGCCGCCCTTGATCCAATCGAGGCGCTACGGTACGAATAAAAAATAAAAAGTATACGATTAGCCAATACTGGCACTTTTTTTGTATAATAAAGACATCTATTCTCGCAGAACTTGATTTGAGGAGCATAATAACCTAAAATACTGCCATTCTGAAAAACGCTATGAAACAACGAAAAGCTAAGTCAAGAAAGGGGATTCACACTTCCGTGATTCTTATTTTGTTAGTCTTTATATTTACCGTTTCGGTTGCCTATCCAACTGCTTGGAATGCTGCTGCTTCGGCGATAGACAATGTCACGGGCATTCGACTTCAGTTAAATGAAGAACCATATAAACTCGGTCTTGATCTTCAGGGCGGAGTTCATTTAGCTTACGAAGCTGATATGTCGCAAATTCCGGAGGCAGATAGATCATCGGCTCTTGAAGGTGTACGCGATGTTATTGAACGTCGAGTTAATGCTTACGGAGTTTCAGAACCGCTTGTACAAACAAATATCAATGATGGTCATTATCGAGTAATTATTGAGCTCGCTGGAATTTTTGATATTGATGAGGCCGTAAAACTGATTGGCGAAACTCCAATTTTGGAATTTAAAGTTCCAAACCAAATCGATCCTTCTGAATTAGAATTGACCGATGAGCAAGCGGTAGAAATTAAAACTGCTCAAGAGAAAGAGCGTGCTGATGCACTGAAAGTTTTAGATAAAGCGCTTGCAGGAGATGATTTTGGAGATTTAGCCAAAGAGTATTCAATCGATTCAAAAACCTACATGAATAACGGCTATGTTGGGTTTGTGGACGATAGCAGTGACATGTACGCTGGTTTGATTGATGAAATTGAAACTAAAGGATATCAGTACGGAGTTGTTGATGGACTTTATGAGTATGATTCAACAATGAATGTCATTAACTATCTTTCATCTGATATCGAAGAAACAGTGGATTTATCACACATTATTATTTGTCACAATGAATCAGTGGAATGCTACAACGACAGAAGTCGTGAAGAGGCAATTGCATTAATCACAAGCATTCGCGAAGAGGTAACAGCTTCTAGCTTTGCTGATTTAGCAATTGAGTATTCTGAAGACTCGGTAGCGGCTGACGGCGGATCATTGGGCGAAGTAGCAAAAGGAATGATGGTGTCTGAGTTTGAGGACGCATATTCAGCAATGGCAGATGGTGAAATTTCAGGAATTGTTGAAACAAAATTTGGGTATCACTTAATCTATCGACAAGATACTCGTGAAAATAATATTTACGAATTCGCACGAATTGAAATGCCATGGACTACCGAATCAGATGTTTTACAAGTTGACCTTTGGGAAAATACTGGACTTTCAGGAAAGCAGGTAAGTAGCGCCGCTGTGGCGTTTGATCAAAACACAAATGTTCCATATGTTGTTTTAAACTTTAACGATGAAGGAGCAAGTTTGTTTGCGGATTTAACAGATCAGTATGTAGGAGAAGTTATTGGAATTTTTCTTGATGGTGAAGCAATCTCAACTCCGGTTGTACAAGAAGCAATTTACGGAGGCCAAGCATCAATTACCGGATCATTTAATATTAGAGAGGCAAAATTATTAGCCCAAAGATTAAACGCCGGGGCCTTGCCGGTTCCAATTGAAATGTTGAGCCAGCAAACAGTCGGCCCAACACTCGGCCATGTGTCACTGCAAAAAAGTATTGGCGCAGCAATTATTGGACTTATTCTTTTGGCAATCTTTATGGTCTTGTACTACAGATTGTCAGGATTGCTCGCTGTTATTGCTCTTATAATCTATACAGCCATTAACCTAGCTTTGTATAAATGGTTAGGAGTAACAATGACTTTGGCAGGAATCGCCGGATTTATCCTTTCACTTGGTATGGCGGTTGACGCCAATGTTCTGATTTTTGAACGACTAAAAGAAGAATTGGCTAGCGGACGGGACTTGCCAACTGCAATTGATGAAGGTTTCAGACGCGCCTGGACTTCAATTCGTGATGGAAACATAACGACTTTAATTGCAGCTGCTGTGCTTTTCACAATGAGTACCAGTTTTATAAAAGGTTTTGCCTTAACGCTAGCACTCGGAATTTTGGTTTCTATGGGAACTGCGATTTTAGTAACCAGAGTATTTTTAAAGTGGAGCAGTCTTTGGGCGCCACTTAAAAATATTTGGCTCTACGGCGGTAAAAAAGAGAATAGACAATAATATGAAAACATTAGATGTAATTGGAAAAAGTAAAATTTGGTTATCAGTTTCTGGATTCTTGGTAGTAGCTTCGATTTTTTGTGTCGCTATTTTTGGACTCAACTGGGGAATTGATTTTACAGGAGGAACTCTACTTGATGTCACATTCGAGAATGAAGTAACAGTTGCTCAAATTAAAGATGTTCTTTCCGGAGTTGGAGTTGATGCTGTTGTGCAAGAGGGTAGTGAAAGCGACTTAATTAGAACAGTTACGCTAACCCAGGAAAAGCACGACGAAATTCTTTCTGTTTTTGAAGAGCAAATCGGAGCATTTGAGGAGAATCGTTTTGAGTCAATCGGGCCGGTTATTGGCGAAGAGCTAAAAAGCAAATCAGTTACCGCCGTTGTGCTTTTGTTGATTTTGATTGTGCTTTATGTTGCTTGGGCGTTTCGAAAGGTTTCCGAGCCTATTGCTTCGTGGAAATACGGAATTTTGACAATTATTGCTGGACTTCACGATGTGATTATCCCGGTCGGAGTCTTTGCAGTTTTGGGGCATTACATGGGATACGAAGTAAGTGCTACCTTTGTAGCTGCGCTTTTAACAATTTTGGGATATTCAATTAATGATACAATCGTTATCTTTGATAGAACGCGCGAAAACTTGGTTAGTAATAGACACGGTGATGTTCCATTTTCTGAAATTGTAAATAAAAGTGTTGTACAAAGTTTTGCCAGATCAATTAATACATCTTTTACAACTTTGCTGGTACTAGTTGCGATTTTCTTTTTTGGCGGTAGTACAACCCAACCTTTTGTTCTAGCACTTATCATTGGAATTGTGTCTGGTGCTTATTCATCAATTTTTGTTGCCAGCCCAATATTAGTTTGGTGGGAATCAAAGCGAATAGCAAAGTAGAATCAAAAAAATAATAACAGGGAGCTGATATTGTATCAGCTCTTTTGTGATATAATAATTTCGTATTATGCTTGGCATCGTAATAAATATTCCGCCGGCAATAACCGATTACTTTAACAGTACTCCAGCCGATATAATTGGGGGGCAACTTTTGTTATATGTACTTGGTCCATTTGTATTGTTTTGTGTTTTGGTTTGGGGAATGCTTCAGGTCTGGATAGATTTGAAACAAGGACAATATTGGTCAAAATTAGAATGGGATTTGTTGGCTGTAACTATCCCACAAGATGCTATTAACACTCCAATGGGAATGGAGAACTTTTTCAATAACCTGGCCGGATCAAAATCTTCTATTACAAAAAAAGAAGAGTGGATAAACGGAAAATTTCAGGCATATTTTACTTTTGAAATTATTAGTAATGGTGGAAATATTCAGTTCTACATACGGACGATTAAAAAATATAGGGATTTAGTTGAAGCTGCGTTCTATGCCCAGTATCCCGAGGCTCAGATTGTCGAGGTTGATGATTATGTAGATGTTTTACCAAATGATTTTCCAAATGATGAGTATGATCTTTTTGGATCAGAAATATCGATGTCAAAAGAAGGTTACTTTCCATTAAAAACTTATGAAGCTTTTGAGCATCAAGGTGAAAAAGATTTGCGTTTTAAGGACCCGATTTTGCCGATGATTGAAATAATGGGCAAAATGAAGCCGGGAGAATATTATTGGATTCAATTGTTGATTATCTCACCGGATAGTCAGGATTGGCGAAAAGAAGGACTTAAATTTATTGCAAAAACTTATGGTAAGGAAGAGCCAAAGAAAAAAAGCATGATTGACGACTCGATTGGTTGGATTCCAAAAGAAGTAATGAGTCAGGTTACCGGAGCGATGTTTGGTGAAGGTGGTGACGAAAAGGCGGCAGACGATTTTAGAATGTTTAAAATTACGCCTGACGAAAGGGATCTGCTTGATGCAGTAAAAGATAAATGTGCCAAAATTGGCTGGTATTCGAAAATTCGTGTTGTTTATTGTGCAAAACATGAGCTCTACAGAAAAGGGACTGTTGCAGCAATGACTAAAGGAATATTTAATCAGTTTGATTCCGGTTTTAATAAACTTGGTTTAACTGATACATCTACTCCAAAAGATGACTATTTCTGGCAAGAATGGCAAATGGCATCAAAGCAAAAGACATTGATGAGCAAATACAAGAACCGTTCGTTTAGCGCAGGGGTAACTCCATATATTCTAAGCTCGGCTGAGCTGGCAACGATTTTTCATTTTCCAGCAGCTGATGCACGCACGCCGGCGCTTACCAGTCTTGGTTCGCGTATGTCAGAAGCACCCGGTGAATTGCAATATGCTCCGGAAGGATCTGAAATTCTGCTCAATTTTGATAAAGCGGCTTCAGATGTTTTGGCGGCAGCTCCGGACGCTGCAAAAAAATACGCGCATGTTCCACCAATGTCAGTACCCAGGCCAACTGCGCCAACATCGCCATTTGAATATCGTGAGATACAAAAGCAGGGATCTAATATTATAGAAGAAGGAATGCCGCAAGCTGGAATGCCGGCACCACTTCCGCCAGGACTTGATTTAGCTGATGAACCAATAGACGAAATGGACGGACCGTCAAATCTGCCAATGTAATTTTAAAAAAATGCGCTACGAACACGATCACGAAAATGACATTATCTACTTTGCGAAAACAAACTTTCGTAATGCTTTGCGTAAATTTGGTGTAAAAACCGACGATCGTCGCCGTCATGTTTATGTGGTAGGAAAAACCGGTACAGGTAAAACCACGCTTTTAGAGAACATGATTTTGTCTGATATTTATGCCGGTCATGGTTGCTGTTATATCGATCCTCACGGAGATACCGCTCAAAAACTACTTGATTATATTCCGTCCTGGCGAATTAACGATGTGGTTTATTTTAATCCAGCCGATGTTGAACATCCGATTGGCTTTAATATTCTAGAATCGGTTGACCCTGAAATGAAACACCTTGTGGCGGCCGGAATGATGAGTGTATTTAAAAAGATTTGGGAAGGTGTTTGGTCGGCTCGAATGGAATATATTTTAAACAATGCAATTTTGGCTTTGATGGATACGCCAGGCACAACTTTACTTGGTATCAATCGAATGCTTTCTGACACAGATTACAGGACTCAAATTATTTCCAATATTAAAGATCCAATTGTAAAACAGTTCTGGATTAAGGAGTTCGGTGGCTATCAGGCTTCGTTTGCATCTGAAGCGGTGGCGCCGATTCAAAACAAAGTCGGTCAATTCCTATCGGCTGGGATTATTAGAAACATCGTTGCCCAGGCAAATTCAGCAATGAATATTCGTCAGATAATGGACGAACAAAAGATTTTTATTGTTGATCTTTCAAAAGGGCGACTGGGTGAGGACGCTTCCAGGCTTTTGGGAGGCTTGATTATCACAAAGTTACAAATGTCAGCGATGGAGCGAGTTGATATGCCAGAGGAAGAGCGACAGGATTTTTACATGTATGTTGACGAGTTTCAAAATTTTGCTGTTGAATCATTTGCTTCAATATTGTCAGAGGCTAGAAAATATCGATTAAATTTGATAATGGCTCACCAGTACATCGCTCAATTGACTGAAGAAGTGCGCGATGCAGTTTTTGGAAACGTTGGAACTTTAATATCTTTTAGAGTTGGCTCGCCGGACGCAGCTTTCATGGAGGAAGAATTTATGCCGCGTTTTGTTCCTGCGGATTTAGTTAACCTGCCAAAGTTTCAAATTTATCTAAAATTGATGATTGATGGAATTACTTCACAACCATTTTCTGCAACCACGCTTCCGCCAATCGCAGTTAAGACCGGTTCGTCGGAAAAAGTTATTGCGCAGTCGCGAGAAAGATATGCGGGAGTAAGGGCAAAAATTGAGGAAAAAGTTTCTGAATGGAGCGGATTTGGTAAAGATGTTGATGTTGCAGTTGAAATGAAAAAGGTGAGCGACGATAAAAAAGCTGCTAAGAAAGAAAGATTTTCACACGATTATGATTGCACTCGTTGTGGAAAGACTTTTAAACTGCCGGTTGAACTTGATCGTAATCGTCCAATTTATTGCGAAGAATGTCACCCGATCGTTATGGAAGAAAGGAAGGGTGGCAAAAAGGGTGATAAGGGTGATGTGGGTAACAAGGGCAAAAAAAGGGTTGTTAGTACTCCGCCGAAGGTAAGCGATGGAGTTTTGGTAACTAAAGGATTAAAAAGCACTGAAAAAGAAGTAGACATTTCCCTTGATCAACTAATGGGGGAGGAAGAAGATGCAAATAACAAAGAGCAAGAGACGGGTGGTCAGAACGGAGTCCCCTCGGCTACGGAGGGAGCAAAGGGGGGCGAAACTATCGAGCCTTCCTGTACCCCTCGTGCTGCAGACATGGTTGTGCCAACAAAAACAGAAATAATAATAGAGAATAAAGTTGATGTAGAACATACACAACTAAAATCAACTATAGAATCAGAACAGCCGGAAAAGAAAAAGCGACGCCGCAGTCGTAAAAAAAAGTCACCTGACCAACGCACAGACTCCGTCCGTATTAATGCACCAGTGCAGAATAGCCAGGCAAGCACGCAACCGACAGCGCCAGTCAGCCGTGAACCACAAACGCCAAAACCGGTTATGCCTAACGAACGGATTACTTTTGACGAATAATTATGAGTTACATAGAAGCTATTATTTTGGGGATTGTTCAAGGTGTTACTGAATTTTTGCCCATTTCAAGTTCCGGTCATTTAATTTTACTACACGATCTTTTTGACCTAGAACAAGAGTCGTTTGTTTTTGATGTTGGTCTTCATATAGCAACACTTGCGGCAGTTATTTGGTTTTTTAGAGACGATATTAAAATTTATATAAATGAATTTTTCAAAAATCCGAAAAATGCACTTCTGACAAAAATATTTCTAGCGACTATTCCTATCGGTATTGTTGGTGTATTTTTTGGCGATAAAATTATCGAGCTTACTCATACAATGAATATAATCGCTTTCTCTCTTATTTTTTGGGGAATTTTGTTGATTGCGGCTGATTTTTTTACACAAGAAAATAAAAAATCAAATTCGAAAGAAGGGAGAACCACTTGGCTACAATCGATTTTTATTGGGTTATTGCAGATTGTTGCTCTTGTGCCGGGAACATCCAGGTCGGGTATTACCATGACTGCAGGAATGTTTAGTGGCTTAGATAGGCGAGCAGCGGCTAGATTTTCTTTCTTGCTTTCAATTCCGGCAATTGCTGGCGCAGGTCTGGTTAGTTTAAAAGACATTGCTGAAAATGGTATGGATGTAAACCTATGGGTTTTATTATCCGGAATGATTAGCGCATTTATTGTTGGTTGGTTTTCCATTACTTTTTTGCTTAATTTGATAAATAAATCAGGGTTTATTTGGTTTGGAATATACAGAATCGCTTTAGGTTTAATACTTTTGCTTTGGTTTTTATAAATCTTTACATCCAGTTTTTGTTTTGGTAAGGTAATTTAAACCTAAAACCAGGGAGACGACATGAACACAAAAGACATCGTCCCCGGGTTTGGGGATGTTCTTTTTTTCGATCAGGCCTACGGGACCTGGGAATGTCCGTTTATGCAGGAAACGCTCAGGCGGATTTTGGCCAACGACCCAGCAGTCACGGGAAGGGCTTTGCAGATTCTCCAGCGGAATTTTTGCTATGTAATTGCAATTTTGGAGTTGGACGAAGTGAAGCGTCTTTCCAAGGTTAGTCAGGCTGGCAGAAAGTTAAAAGGTGGCAAGCTGGTAAACCAGAGTTACACGCGCTACCACCACAGCGTGAGCGTGGCGGCAACGGCCTTTGCTTTGGCAGTCAGACTCGGGTTTAACGAGTACATCTGCCTGGCACTTTTGGCCCTGGGTTTGTGGCACGATGTTGGCCACTTTGCCTTTAGTCATGATTTGGAGCCAGTGATTGCCAAGGCGACCGGCTTAAATCACGAGCAGTGGACAGTGCGTCTGTTCAAACAGAGCGACGGTCTGAAAACTGTGCTGCGGGCAATGGGCGCCTACGAGGCGTTCGCCATGGCCATTAATGGCTATGGGTCGTTCTATAAATTGCTCGAGCTGGCGGACACAGTCAGCTATGTGCAGGACGATCCCTTGGTCTTCGGACTCAAAGGACAGAATTCTGGTCTGGTTACCCAGGTTGCTAAGTCACTTCGAGGGGTTTATCCTTGGGGTTATGAGGCAGATAGTACGGCTGCGTTCAGGCGATTGCTCGAGGCGCGGGCGCGTTTGTATCGAGCGCTTTACAGCTCCGAGACAAATGTGTTCATGCGCTCAGCTATCATTGAACTGGCCAAGTTGCGGTCGGTTGAGGACTCAGGCTTTTGGAAGCGATGCGCTACCAATACTGACAATCTGGCCTGGCAAGAGCTGGTCGACTTCGCTACCAGACAGCAGTATGGCTGGGCAAACCTGCTCTATCGACTGCTCATGGGTACGAGTCAACCTAAAGACCACTTCGCCTGGGAGAGTTTCGAGACCGAAGCGCAAGCGAAAGCTTTCGTAGCGGCGAAAATCGACGATCGTCGATTTCTCACATCGCCTCCACGCGACTTTCGCACCAAAACGATGGTGGTTAAGGCTGAGCTGGTAACACACGGACTGATCGCTGATCGGGCATATCTTCGTCCTCACAATCTAGAGTACCGAGTGTATATTCTTATGCGCTGGTAATCCTCGCACCCAAGGCCTGGCCTTGGGTGTCCGTGTTTCTGGACGATATTTGGCCTGAATGTTACTGTGCAGTCATAAATTAACCAAATATATATGGATTTTCTAATATTTCTATTTTTCGTAGTTTTGGTGGTAATTTTAATCAGTATCCGCCAAATTAACGAATATCAACGCGGAGTTAAGTTTACTCTTGGAAAATATTCCAGCACTATTCAACCAGGTTGGAGATTAATAATTCCAGTTATTCAGACAATGAAAAAGGTTGATATCCGCGTAAAAGCAGTTGATGTTCCAGATCAGGAGGCAATTACAAAAGATAACATCAGCGCTAAAATCAATGCTGTTATTTATTATAAAGTGAAAGATGCAGCCAAGGCCTTCATAGAAGTTGAAAATTTTTACCACGCTGTTAGTCAGCTGGCTCAAACCACAATGCGAAATGTGGTCGGTGAAATGGATTTAGATGAATTGCTTTCAAACAGAGAGGCAGCTTCAAGAAAGATTAAGGACATTGTTGATAATCTAACTGATCCATGGGGAATCGCTGTTGAAAATGTTGAGCTAAAAGACATTACTCTTCCTGAGGACATGAAGCGAACAATTGCTAAACAAGCAGAAGCAGAACGAGAACGTCGAGCAGTTGTTATTAAAGCAGAGGGTGAGGTGCAGGCCGCAGTAAATTTGCAAAAGGCAGCAGAAATGTTATCAACTACGCCAGGCGCACTGCACTTGCGAACTTTATCAACTTTAAACGATCTTTCGTCTGACCAATCAAACACAGTAATATTTGCTCTTCCAATTGAGGTCTTGCGAGCATTTGATAGAATGGCGGAAAAAAAATAAATTAATAAAAACAAAGGGGGCGTAAAAGCCTCTTTTGAATTTGCCTATGACACAAGAAAATAAAGTTCGATTACTACTTGGGATTTTTGTTGGTTTGCTCATTGGAATGAACTTGATTGGTGGAAAAATTATAACTGTTCTTGGCATTTCGGTTTCGGTTGCGATTTTTATGACACCTCTGACATTTTTGATAACTGACATTATTGAAGAAGTAATGGGTAAAAAAACCGCTCAATCATTCATCTATATCGGTGTGGCCGCGCTTTTGATGACATTAGTATATACAGCTGTGTTTGTTATCCTCGATCCAGCTGAGCGTTATGAGTTCAACGATGCCTATGTAACAATCTTCGGAGTATCGATTCGAATGATTATTGCCAGCATTATCGCTTTTGTTGTCTCACAGACCCATGATGTTTGGGCTTTTGAGTTTTGGAAAAAGAAAACCCACGGCAAGATGCTGTGGTTGCGGAACAATGCATCAACAATGGTTTCTCAGGTAATTGACACTTTGCTTTTTATGATGATTGCTTTTTACGGTATTTCGGACAAATTTACTTTTGGTTTTATCATTACCCTGGCAATTCCGTATTATTTATTCAAAATTGCTTTTGCAGCGCTCGACACCCCCTTTGTTTATTTGGGAGCAAGATGGCTTAAAGGGAAGTAAGGCTTACAATACTATACTCAACCGAGCCGTCCCTTTAGTTTTGGAAAACAAAGAGCGCACCGACGGGCTACGCTCTCTACAACGATTGAACGTTGAGGACGAAGCCGCGCCGATGCGCGAGCTACTCGCAGTTCATGGTGATCTCCATCCCCTCGCAGACGCGAGCGGTAGGATCGTTCTTAGCCTCGTTGGCGTAGACGCATTTGCCGCCCCGTTTGCCTGATCGACCCGCCACGATGCGTAGGCCAACACCCTCTCCCTGCACCCGGTGCTGGAGTAGCCGTACTGGTCGCAGGGGTGCTGCTCCACCTTCTTCTAGTGGATGGGGTCTCCCCACGCATCCCATCCGCGAGCGTTCGTGGGAATACTCATCCACTCGTCGCAGGAGTAGTGCGTGCTGTCACCCATCTTCTCCCTCGTGATCGAAGCACAGACGATCTTGGTCGGAGCATCGTCCTTGATTGACGGCGACTGGATGACCACGGCCGTTCCGAGCGGGCGGTGGGCGCAGGCGGTGGTGAGAAGGACGATGAAAAGCAGGGAACGCATGATGGCCTCCTTGAAAGCCGTGCAAAGGGCAACATAATGTCACCGTTCGACTCAATAAGATATCACAAAATAGTCCTTTTGTCAATCGCAACAGGCTAAAATTAGCTAAAAATAATTAAAAAAACAAAACCACGCCCGTAAAGGCGTGGTTTTCATGGTGAATTTACTTCGATGTCAAACTAACAATACTATACTCAACCGAGCCGTCTTCTTGGGTTATCATCGCTGCTACATAAATTCGAAATCGTCCATCTGCAAGTTGGACGATTTTTGGATCATTTAAGGCTCGGACTTCAAATTCTGTAAAATCATCCCAACTAACTAGATCATTTGACTCAAGCTCAAAACTTTTTCCGCCGTCGGTACTGATAAAACTATAAAGCACACCTGTTTGTCCAAGCGGAGCTTTAATTTTCGAACCCTCATGCATTACGATTAGTCGTATATTTCCGTTTGGTAAAACAATGGCATCAGGATCACGGAATCCATCATCAACATCTGGAACATCATGAAAATCAAGCACATCAAAATTTTCAAGCTCAAAATTTTCGCCGTTATCTCCGGGTAAGGAATAGGCTCGGCGTACTACGACTTCATCCGGATTTTCTAAATCAGAATTGTTATAAAGAAGTACGACACCACCGTCATTATCGACAAAAAAAGTAAATACACCCATAAATCCGTTATCCTCAACGGCTGGTGTATAACGAACACCTTCATCTAATGAGTAAGTTTTGCCGTCGACTGACGACTCGCTTAATAATACTTTGTCAGTCATATCAAAATAATAAGTTCGATATGTTCCATTAGGGAGAGTTATAGAAGTATGAAAATTATTGCTTGCTAAATTTGACTTTGAAAAATCAGTTTCATTTTCGGTAATTGCAATAGCATTTTTGTTTTCGCCGGCGACTTGATATTTTAAATAAAGTTTCCCATCAATTTGATAGGCAATTGGGTTTGAAGCTGATTGAATTCTAATTCCCGGGTCTATTGAAAATTGCAAAGGTCTGGCAGGACTGATGATTTTTATAACTAGAATAATAAGTACAATAATGCCAGTAGAGACTATAATTTTTTTCATATTCCTTGTGTTTTTATTGATACTTATAAGAACAATTGTACAGGTTATAAGAAGCGTGGTCAAAAAAACCATTACGCCCAGGCCGAGCAAACCTGGCTGGTCGCGTTGATATTTTAGCTGAGGTCGTGTTCTCGGATGACTCTGTTCAGCACAGTACGACGATGCAGCTTTCCATAACTAAAATCGATAAAGATGGAAATCGATCAAAGAAGACGAAGATTTGGAATGTGGGGGAGGTAAAAAAGTTTTTATCTATTTAACAACTTCTCCAGTAGCCATTGTGAGTTGTAGAAACATAATAGCTAGATAGGCGGCGCTTAGCGAAACCGCAAAAGGCATATCGTATTGAATCGGAACTGATTTATGACTTCCGAGTTGATTCCTTAGCATGCGAAAATTATGGAATGCTTGAAAAATTTCCGAACGTATATCGCCGAATTTTTTTGACAATGTTGGTTCATTAGTGATTGTATTTATCTGTTGCGATAATTTTTTACCTACTAGATCTGACTCAAGACCAAAAATACTTTCAAGTAAAGTGATAACATTATCCAATAAAGCTGCCGAATCTTTTGTTTCACAATTTTGCTTCATCAACTCTAGAGAAGATGAGATATGTGACAGGCCTGTTCGGCTTTTAAAGAATTCTAGTAAAGGCTTCGGAACAAGACGTCCTACATCTTCCAGGTTCTCAATAATTTTATCTGCTGTTGTGAAAGCTATTTTTAGGTATACACTTTTTTTATGCACGCTATCGTAATCAAAAATGCTATGAGCTAATTTGTACCCACCTAATTTATCGGTAAATGGTCCTATCTCAGATGGCTGCAGGTTGAGTGATTTATTGAGTCTCTCAGATTTATACTCGAATGTGGACATGAATCCCGTAATAATGGATTCATTCATACCTATTGAAGCAAAAAAAGCTACACAATCACTAACCCAATTATAAATTTGTTCGGCACAGTAGCTTTCCTCATCTCTTACAAATGTTTTTAATTGTTCCAACTCTTGTTTTAGCGTCTTTATTTTGGTCATATACATAAAACTATCACAAATTAACTAACGCTCCTAACGGCGAGGTTCAGATTTTTTAGATGTCTTCTAAGCGCCATGAATTGTAATTAAATATCTGTATCTGTAACAAATCTTTTTAAAAGTATCTTGGTATTGAACTTTAAACTGTTCTCTTCCGTGCCCACCTTTTAAATATTTTTCCCTGCGTTTCGCGTCTGATTGTGATAAAAATGATTCAAATCCGATAAGTTGAAGTGGTAGTCTATTTTTCGTTGATGGTACAAGACCTTTTTTGTGCATTGTTATTCGTTGTTGAATATCTGATGTGTAACCAATATACAATTTGCCATCTTTATGGCTGTAGAGAATATAAACAAAATACATATCTTTGATCATAACAAAACCAGCCGCCTTGAGCGACTGATTTTGTTTACCGAGCTGATCTCTGAGATGGACCCGCTGTGCGGGCCTGTCACCT
>PFJC01000003.1 GCA_002782865.1 Candidatus Uhrbacteria bacterium CG_4_10_14_3_um_filter_41_21 | reverse complement strand
GAATATTATTGTCTTTGAATATTTCTATAACTTTGTATTTGCCTCGTGTCCAAATCTTGTCACCAACTAAAAAGTGCGTTACTTCGATCATTTTGATACTGGCTATTGGGCGAGATAATTTTTGATCGCCGGATGTAATGCAAAGTGGCATTTGTCCATTTTTCCAAAACTCATCATTTGAAAACCAATAGAGACGCTGACCGCATTTAAGAAAATCATAAGCCTCACCTTCTCTAAGCTCTTTTGGAACACATTCTTCCTTTTTGCGCTCGCCTTGCTCAAACTGATCAAAACTCCGAAGTGCCAAATTAGGACAATACTCAGCATTAATTCCCATATTTCAAAGATTATAGCTAATAGGTTATAGTTTATAGATACAAAAGCCAAATACAAAAGTGGATAATTTTGACTAATTTAATCTTGTTCGCTACGCTAAGCATGGAGGTGAGGTAATGGCATTGAGACATCGTCTGGCCGAGCTTGGGGCTCAGCCAGAGCACATTTCTCACTTATGCGAACTTGCAGCCCTTGGGTCTACGCGCGACCGCGTTTTCCGCCTTTACCACGAAGTTTGCATAATTCGAAACATGTCACAAAGAGGGCTGTTTGCGGCGACAATTGCCTGGTCGCATGTTTCTCGCCTGCACGATCAACGATTCACGGACCGAACCGAGTGCTGGCGGAATGCCAGAAACGCCCGCGTTCCGCGCTGGCGTCTTTTGCTCGCCGGCCTCTGAAAAGAACTCACCCCGCGCGGTCAGCTGACCGCGCGGGGATCGTCTTTCCCCAGTCAAAAATCCGCACTTGCGAACTATACTTCGCAAGTGCGGATTTTTTAATATTAGGGGCTGGCCCATGCGCCAGCCCCTACATCCTATTTCCTCTTTAACATTACTCCCAAAATCGGTGAAGTAACAAGTGTTGTGATAATCACCATGATAACAATCACAGAAAACACTTCATCTTAAATCACGCCAAGTCCTTTTCCAATTGAGGCAAAATCAAACCAACTTCACCTCGTGGCACCATTCCAAATCCAACTAACCATTTATTTACTTTTCCTGCTGCCAGACCAGCTATTAATTTTCCAAGAACTGCAACTACGGAGATAGCCAGCGCCACCATTACAACATTTAAATCACCCAGAACCGACAAGTTCACTTCCATTCCAGTTAACACAAAGAAAATTGGAACTAGGAAATATGCGAGTGGTTCAATCAAATCTTCAATGTGGCGCTCAGCGTGGTGCGAAATAGCCTCATTAACTTCATCTATTATTTTTCCTTTTGCATCAACTTTATCCATTGCTTCTCTGATATCAGACACAACTTTTGGATCTTTGAAATATTTAAAATGCACTGGGTCCAGAATCAAACCGGCAGCAAAAGCTCCGACAATCGCAGCTAGCCCAATCAACTGAGCCAAAAATGCAAACAGTAAACAGATGACGATTGCGAGTGTAAACTTCATCCCGATTCCGGTTTGAATTTTTGCAAAAGCCTTTCCAAGAATTGGTGCTATTAATTGACCAAGAACAACGGCGCCAATAAGGAACAAAATTGCTTTTCCTGAAATGATTCCAATTACGCCAATGCTAACTGCGCCAACTATCGCAATAGCAGACACAACAGCCAATATTATCAAACCAAGAATGTCATCTATTACCGCTGCTCCCAAAACGATTTGCGCCTCTGGAAGTTGCAGCTTTCCTAAATCTTTAAATACGCGCGCCGTAATTCCAACCGAAGTTGCAGTAAGAGCAACTCCTAGGAATAAATACGCTATTGAGTCCAGACCCGGCATAAACCATGGCCCTACAACATAAGTTCCCAGAACAAATGGTGCAACCACACCAACTATTGCCACCAAAAGCGAAGTGGTTCCCACTTTACGCATTTGCGTTATATTTGACTCCAAACCAATTTGGAAAAACAAAACAACAACTCCTAACTCAGACAGGAACTTGATTATTTCATTGTGTAAAATTGGCTCAAAGGCATGCAAGCCTAGCAAAGCAAGGTTTCCAATTACAACACCAATAACTAATTCTCCCAAAACAGCAGGTTGACCAAATTTTTCAACAAGTCCGCCAAGTTTGGCAAATAACAAAATAACGGCGATCCACAAGAAAGTTTCTGCTGCCGAGCTTCCTGTTTCTCCACCGCTTGCAAACGCTATTCCCGCTACGGCAAAGCCGAGAAAAAGAGCGCTGTATAAACGAGATCATTTTTGTGCATTCATATAATTATTAAATTTAAAATGCCGAAAGTATAAACAATCGGCGCTTTTTTATCAATACCTCCTGAGGATTATTTACTTTCCGCCCAGGCCTTCAAACCATCATAGTCCGTTGCCCCACAAATAAACTTTTTAGTTTCAGTATTAAAGAAAAAAGGTACACCTCCACAAAGTCCATTATCATATTTTTCTTTTTCTGCGGCATTATCCTCGTTATTCCAAACTTCAAACTTTTCTACTTTAATTCCTAGCTCATTTTCTAGTTTCTCCACAAGTGGTTTCATAGTTGTACAATGTGGACAGCCCTCGCCGTAAAATTCTAAAAAACTCATAAATCAAAGTGGTTAGTGACTAGTGGTTAGTGACTAGTGTAGAATAAATTACATGAGATATCTTAACACGATCTTGATTACAATAGTTATTATTCTTTCCACAGGATTACTAGTCGGAAATCGCTTTGGGTTTAAATGGACCGGAGGTGACGGATATAAGAAACACGCATCTGGATTCGTGGGCACAGAAGAATACAAACGCGGGGAAACAGTTTCGTCGAGCGATGACTCATCAATTCTTGAATTCTGCGATGCTATGATTTGGATGGACATCAACACCGAAATCCAACTCGTTGACGGACTATCGAATGCTTGCGAGATTAACATAATACAAGGTCGTGTTGTAATAACTGGTGATATTACTGTTTCAACTCGAGAGGTTAAAACAGACATCAACGGAACAACATCATTCGTCCATTACAGCTGGTTAGATGAAATCGAAGTTGCTAGCCTAAATGGTGAATCAATAATTAATGTTCCCGATCAAAAACCGGTGACTCTAAACAAACAAGCCGTCAAAATGACGACTTTGCCAAACTACAGTTTTGAATATTTTGATTTCATCTCTGAGACATCTTCAGCAGCTGATTTTTATTCAAAAGTTTTTTCTGAAATAGACTAAATTATCATCGGTGAAATTCCTGCCAGCACAGCCAGCACCAAAGATACATACCACCAAAATTTGTCTCTTTTTGTTTTTATAAAAAGCCAATCTTCAATTAAATATGATAGTCGAGTTGGAAAAAAGAACATTACAAAAAGAATTGTCATTATAATTAAAGAAACGGTCGCCTCGCCGGCCGGATTTTGCCGATAAAGTCCGGCTAAGTCACTACTCATTGCTTCCCAAACAGCGGTGTAAGCAACACAGGCAAAAACCAAAAGCATTATATCAGCAGCTAATTCTTTTGGTGGTTTTTCGATTTTTGCCGGCTCTGATGACGAAACTATAACTAAAATTACCAACTCACGAACAACTGAGAGTAACATTATAATTATGAAAGCAGTTTGATTTAAATCATGATCTAATCCTACTGCCTGGAAAGCAAGCATTGATAAAATCATTCCAACTATCATATGGGCAAACCAAACAATCATTACCCAACTTGCTTCTTCAGATTTTTTTGTGGCGCGAGCATAAACCTGCGGAAGCTTCCACGCCAACCCCAATACTTCTGCAATTAAAACCGCAAAAATTAAAATTCCCAAAAAAATATTTGATTGCTCATTAAAAAACACTGACTTAACGGAAACAAGTAAAATCGCCTGTCCAACTAGGGCATAAAAGGCAAAAGCTAGATTAAATACAGTTCCATGACTAATAATCTGCTTCATAAATTACAACTCAAAAACTTGCCAAAACTCAGGAATAATTATTTCACTTTTGATTTTTTTCTGCAAAAACTTTTTAAAATCAATTTTTACATCTTGATCCCCGTGCACTAAGAAAACTTTTTTAATTTCTCCTTCAACCGGGACCAACCAATGAGCCATTTTATTTCGGTCAGCATGGGCCGAGAATGCACCAATGGCTGATATCTGCGCGTGAATTTCAATCTCATCACCATGAATGTCAACTGTTTTTGCGCCATTAAAAATCTTTCTGCCCAAAGTTCCTTCTCCTTGGTAGCCAATAATTAAAACTCCGCTTTTTTTATCTGACAAATATCTTTTTAAATGATGCATCACCCTGCCACCGGTCATCATACCACTACCAGCAATAATAATTTTAGGACCATGATGATCATTGATTGCCTTAGAGGCGTCCACATTTAAAGTTTCTTTTAAACGCGGAAATGTAAAAAAATCATGATCCGGGCTTTTTAAAATCGGGCGATCAAATCTTAGATAATGTTTGTAATGTCGATAAATTTCTGTAGCTTTGATTGCCAGTGGACTATCCAAATAAATTGGTACCTCTAGCATCAACCCCTCGTCTACTAAACCATCAATTTCATAAAGTAACTCTTGTGTTCGTTCAATTGAAAAAGCCGGGATAATTAATGTACCTCCACGATTAATCACCTGCGTGATTGCTAGAATTAATTTTTTCTTTCTCTGATCGGTTGATTCGTGGTCGCGGTTTCCATAAGTTGACTCAGCAATAACAAAGTCAGCTGATTGAATTTTTTCTGTTTCTGGAAGAATTGGAATTTCTTGATTACCGATGTCACCACTAAATAAAAACTTTTTATTTTCAATTTCAATTGTTACAAAAGCTGATCCTAAAATATGACCGGCATCGTGAAACATTGCGCTCACCCCGGTGGCAGGACTAAATTTTGTGTGATAATTAATTCCTACAGTTTGTGACAGCATTTTTGTCACATCAGTCAAATCAAACAAAACTTCGTCGCCATTTCTTTTGGCATTTTCCGCCATCACATGAACCGCGTCTTCTAAAATAATTTCAGAAAGCGCCTTAGTAGGCGCTGTCATAAATATTTTGCCTGTAAAACCTTTCTTGACTAACAATGGCACCCTGCCCGTGTGATCGTAGTGGGCGTGAGTAACAACAACCGCATCAATCGCCTTTGGATCGAAATTAAAATCATCAAAATTCCATTCCTTGCTTTCTCTTTCCCCCTGATGCATTCCGCAATCAATTAAAACTTTTGACTTTTCAGTTTCCAAAAGAAAACATGAGCCGGTAACGCCACGAACTCCACCATGAAACGATAACTTCATACTTTAGTTTTTTTCGTCGTTTACATCTTTTAATTTTCTTATTTCCAATCGGTACATCCAAAAAACACAAATAGCAGAAACTAAAATGCTAATCTGTGAGCCAATACAAAATAAACACCATTTAAATAAAACGAACGCTTCGATTCCAGATAAATAAAAACTAAAAAGAAGTGCGCCGAGCGATATTAAAACTGAAAACTGTAAAAAATCTATTTTTTTCTTTGCGCTAAAAAATATCAAAGAAATCATTAGTGCTAAATATCCAAGTACCCCTAAGCCGGCAACAGAAATTCCAAACAGTTCTGAGTACTTGCTGGTATTCACAGAACTACAGTCAAAAGTTTCGTTTACTGTGCAAACTTCATAAAGACTAGTGTCATAATGAGCAACTAATGAATATCCAGAAATAATAGCTCCGAAGGCGCTAGCCAAGATCGCGATTATTAATAACCATTTTTTCATAAGCTATGGAAGAAATTCAGTACAACCAAATGTCTCTGCTAAATCTGCCACCGGAAATGCTCCTGAAAAAGTTGTCCCATCGGCCATCTCCCAAGTTGGCGTGCCAGAAATTTCTGGACACAAATCAAAATCATGCGATCCTGGTGACGAACATTCGGTTTTATCAATCAATCTCCAAGCAGAACCAAACATTTCTTCTTGAGCAGCGCAAGCACTGCACCAATATGCTACTTTAACCTTTCCTCCATTATCTGTTATACATTGAGCTACTTCGTCATAATCAGAAGGCGCATTGTTTCGCCAAACAGCAGACGCGATTAATACAACTACAGTTGCAACTGCAACAAATATTATCATTGTTGCAAAAGATGGTTTTTTCATATTTAAAATATTCTATAAATTACTCTGATATAATACGATGACTTACGATGTTTGACAAACCATATCTTTTAAGACACACTTGGTAGTCTTTATGAAATTTGATTGGAAAAAAATAAAAAAGCCAATATTAGGTCTTTCGCCAATGGCTGACATGACTGACGGCGCGTACAGTAAAATCGTCCGCGGTGTTGTAAATGAAAAGATTGCAAACTCCGGCTTGGTTATTTTTCGTGAAATGATTTCAGCTGAAGCGATAGTTCGTGAAAATGAAAAAACAGAAGAGATGGCGGTGATTGATGATGTGGAGCGCCCGGTTATACAACAAATTTTTGGAGCTGATCCAAAAGTAATGACGGAAGCCGCTAAAATAATTGAAAGAAAATTTAAACCGGATGGGATTGACATCAATATGGGTTGCCCGGTTTATAAAATGACCAGCAACTTTAACGGCGCAGCTCTCATGAAAGATCCTAAGCTGGCAGCAGAAATTGTAAGTGCGGTAAAAAACGCAGTTTCAATTCCAGTTTCTGTAAAAATAAGAGCCGGCTGGAGTGATCCCACGGAATGTATTGAATTTGCAAAGATTATCGAAAACGCCGGCGCTGATTTAATCAGTGTTCATGGACGGACTCAAAAACAGGTCTACACCGGCAAAACAAACCGTGAAGTTGTCGCTCGTGTTAAAGAAACAGTTTCAATTCCGGTTTTGTACAATGGTGATATTTTTTCTTGGCAAGATTACTTTGAAGCCCTAAAAGAAACCAAATGCGACGGTGCGCTTATTGCTCGCGGAGCACTGGGAAATCCTTGGATATTTAGTCAAATAGAACAAATGTCAACAAATATAAAGCCAGACAAAATCATACTTCCAGACAGAGTTGTAATCGTATTAAAACATTTAGATCTTCATCTCAAACAATACGGAGAAAATAAAGTTTCAACCTTTCGCAAACATCTTTCTTGGTATTTTAAAGGGATAACAAACTTTAAAAAATATAAACAGCAAATAATGACGACAAATAATCGAGATGAACTCGAAAAAATATTAAAAGAAATCGCCAGCTAGACGATATCTTTATTTAGTAAAATATTCTTTGATTATTTCAATATCGTGTAAAATTTTCTGACGCAATCTTTCGACAGAATACATTTCTACAAACTCACTAATTTTTTCAACTATCTCTCCGTTTAATTCCTTTCCGGAAATATCTTCATCAAAATCGAACAGATGAACTTCAAATTTTGAATCTTCTTCTGGACCATAGCACACTGATGCATTATATTTCTTTCCATTGTGTTCTACTACCGCAGCGTAAATTCCAATTTCAATATCCGGAAACTCAGATAAATGTAGGTTAGCGGTTGGGATACCGTAAAGTGCGCCAGCTTCCCCCTCTCCCCGAACAACCACTCCACTAAAATGTTGACCAGTCTTATCCATAATAATTTAAATAGCACTTAGTAGCACTTAATCGACGGCAATATTATAACAAAAACGCCCATGATGCTCAACTTTTTGGGCGTTTTTTTGTTAAAGCTATCTTTACACTTTTAACCATTTTTCATCTTGGCGCACTAATATCTCATCAGCTCGTGCTGGTTCTGCCATTATATCCTTTACAACTTTTTCCATTCTGGTGGATTGCGATCCTTTAACATAAACAATGTCTCCGGTTTTTACTTCTCTGTCCAAGTATCTACCAGCTTCTTCGCTATTTGCAAACCACTCTATGGCATTTGGATCCAGACCTGACTCTTTAGCCGATTCCACGGCAATCCGCATATTTTCGCCAACGGCCAAAAATAAATCAGCGCACTCGGCAACTTTCATACCGATCAATCGATGTTCATTTTCCGTATACTGACCAAGTTCAGCCATCTGTCCAAGCACGGCTATTCGGCGATCATCATCAGTGCTCAAAGAAAAACTTTTCAAAACATCCAAACCGTTTTGCATGGCCAGTGGCGCTGCATTATAAGAATCATCAATTATCAATGAGCCCTTAATGCCGGCAATCGGATTTAATCTGCCAGGCATGGCTCTGAAATCAGAATTTAATTTTTGAATCGCCATTGCAAAAGAAATACCAAAATGATCAGCCACAGTCAGCGCGCTTAAACAAGCCAGCACCGAGGCGTAACCGATGGCATTTTTGAGTTCTAATCGACCAACTTCTTTATCTTTAAGTTTGATAACCGCATGAGTTTTAATAAACAGTTCACCGGGTGAAAAATGATCATCAAGCCGAGTTGAAAGTGTTATTTCATCAGCTTGAATATCAGTTTCCTTGGTACCATAAGTCATGAATGATTGATACAGTGTTTGCATTGTTAAAACTCGTTTGTCATCTCCATTTAAAATCGCTACTCCGTTGTCAGGCAATCGTTTTATGATCTCTGATTTTTCATCAGCCAAGTGATCAATATCTTTGAAAAATTCAGCGTGAACCGGAGAGATGCCCGTAATGATTGCCACATCAGGACTAGCAAGATCGCAAAGATTTTTAATGTCCCCCGGGTGATCGGCGCCGTATTCCAAAATCAACATTTCCGGATAAGTTTTGATGAAATATGATTTCCAAAAAAGTGTGAGCCAACCAAATGGATTTCGGCCTGGACTTTTCATTCCTAAAATTGTAAGAGGAACGCCAATTTCGTTGTTAAAATTCTTCTCTGCGGTTCTAATTTTGTATTTTGTGGATAAAACCAAAGCAATCGCCTGTTTGGCCGATGTTTTTCCCACTGAGCCGGTTATGGCCACTACCCGGGGCTTAAATTTGTCTAAAACCACTTTGGCTCGCTTTTGGAGCAAACTTATAATGAATTTTTTCATATTGGTTAAAGTATATCACCCTTTTTGCCACTATTACCCTTTCTGCCCACTAATTCTAGCCCCCCCCTTATTTATTTTATTATTAAATAGCTAATTATAATCGCTCAACATAAGTACCGATCGGACCTTATGTGATCGCTTTTCATCTTACTTCACGTGCAATAAAACATCGAATCCATTTTCTTTTTGTCTTTCCAAACATTTTCATCAAGGTATCACAAACATCAAACGGAGAAATCCAAACGCTTTTTTGAATTTGCATAAAACCGATTTCTTTCAATAATTCTCTGATATTTTTTCTAAATCCCCTCTGAGATTCAGGCACATCAAACACAACTACACTTACAAAACCATCATCTAGTAACTCACATTGCGATAACTTTATTCTAAAAAACTCTTGCATTCCAGCCTCAGTAACATTCCCTCTATATTCATCTGCAATCTTAGCGTCCTCTATTAACTTCTTTTCTTCTAACCTTTTTAGAGCAGCGCGCCTCTGTCTTTCTTCCTGCCTATTTCGTATTTCTTTGTAACCATCTAAACCAAATCTTAACACTGCAGTCGGATTATAGCCTAATGTGAAAAAGTCATCTGCGGTTTCAACAATTTCCTCAAGTAGCTGTGCTGCGACAGAATTTGGCTTTAAATGTTTTTTTCTAAACTGTTTCATATAAGTGCCGGTCGGACCTTATGTGATCATTTTTTTACTTAGGCTAAACTCGATTGATAAACGCTATGAATGTTATAAATGTATTGTTATGTATAACAACTATTTGTATTTAATAACAATCAACGATTCGGCGCCACTTCAAAATATTCCAAAATATATTCAGCAATGTCTCCAAAAATAGGCGCTGATGTGCTTTCGGCCCATTCTGACGTCCGTGGATGTTCCAGACGCACCACCATTACAAAACGCGGGTCTTCTATCGGTCCATAACCAGCGAAGGTTGCGTTTGTCAAACTTCCATAGCCACCGCTGTCTGCGACCTGGGCCGTACCGGTTTTGCCGGCAATATAATAACCGTCAACACCGGCCTTGGATCCATGTCCGTTTTCAACCACCGAAACCATCATTGCTCCAATTGTGGTGGCCGTGGCCGGGTCAATTACCTGCCTAATTTGATTTACTCTGGCTGTTTCCACAGTTCCGTCGGGATAGCGCCTTTCCTCCACAATGTAGGGTTGCATCAACATTCCATCGTTGGCGAGTGCGCCATAGGCAGTCGCCAGTTGCATCAGTGTGATTGTGAAACCCTGACCATAGCTGGCCGGTGCGTAAAAAGCTTCGTGATCATAGGTGAGCGCCTCCATGTTTCCGTTTATTTCAGTATCAAGATCAATGCCAGTCAAAATTCCAAATCCGTAATCTTCATAATATCTTGCCATCAACGTGCCACCCATTTGTCGCATTACAAAAATCATTCCGGTATTTAATGATTTTTCCAAAACCTCGGTCATAGTTTGAATTCCGTGTGATTTTAGATCAGAATTTTTGATTGGCTTTAAATAACCTTCAACAACTACTTCTCCAGTGTCATCATAAGTGGTTGCCGGAGTGACAGCGCCGACGTCTAGTGCGGCTGCCATGACAAGAGGTTTGATTACAGAGCCCGGTTCATAAGGATCATAAATCGCCAAGTTATTATAAACTGAAATATCTTCTACTTGACTATAATTATTAGGATCAAAGTCTGGAGCATTACACATTGCAATAATTTTTCCAGTTCGCGGTTCCATTACAATCACGCTTCCGCTATCGGCATTATATTTTTCAACTCCAGCAACCAATGTTTTACAAGCATGGTACTGAATTGATCTATCGATTGTTAGCAAAATATCTCCACCATCACGAGCGGCTTCAAAATCACGCTTACCAACTCCGATCCAACTGCCGGCAACATCGGTTACGGCATCTAAAAATCCGTTACTACCTGACAAAAACTCATCGTAATACCCTTCTGCTCCATATTGACCAATCTGGCCGTCGTCGGCTGATTCACTGACAAATCCAAATATATGTCCACCTAAATTAGTTTCAGGATAAGCTCGAGACTCCTCCAAAATGTAATGAATTCCTTCTATATCTAAAGCTAAAATTATATCTAGCGTATTTTCATCAATGTCATGGGCAATCGGTTCGTAAGGATCATCTGATTTTGAAAGTCGGGATAACAAAGCTTCGTAATCATTTAGCCCAACACTTTCCGGCTCATCTCCTTCGTCTTCTGCCAACTCGATTTCTTCAATGTCACTAACGCTAACTTCTTCGTAGCCTAAAATCTTAGCGATTGCTTCTGTAGCAGATTTTGGATCTTCAATTTTTCGAGGTTCAGCATAAATAAACGCCCTAGCTTCGTTTGTTGCAGCCGCGTATTCACTGCCATCTTTCCAGTCTGAAACATAAATAGTTCCCCTTTTTGCTACTAGTTCTTGATAAAACTCATGCTGGCCAGATGAAATCGCTTGGTAAAAATCAGCTTGGATAACCTGCAGGCTAAAAAGCCTTAAAATAATTGCACCGGTCAACAAAACAAAAAAGCCCCTTAACACACTAATGCGCCAGTTGCTTATTTTCGGCCTTTGTTTTTTTCTGTCCCCATGCATAGGGACATTTTACACTTGAATCCAGGTAGGCACAAAGTATTGTGCCCCTACGATCATGTTAACTGCATGAATAAACTTAAACCTCTTGCAGATCGTCCTCTGTTATCCGACTGCCACGTAAAGTAATAATTTCTCCACTCACTTCAAACTCGGCAATTCTGATTATCTCACCGTCAGCTTCGTATTCTTTAAAATCAACATGATCCACTTCTTCCTCATCTTCATCTAAAACTTTTCCACCTTCTTCATAAGTAAACTCATAATCAGTTCCACGAAATTCCAAAGTTTCGTCATATGCTTCTAGCTCCTCTTCCAGTTCTTCAAACAATATAACTTCTTCTGATTGTGGATCAACTGAAAGTAATCTACCTTCTCCGTTTCGAATCCAATAAACATCTTCTGCTGAATCTAGAATAACATGGACTAGATTATGAACTTCAAATGTACGACCACTAACGATTACTGGTTGTTCTTTTTTTAATATCTCTAAAGCTTTTAAAACCTTCATATTTTATGAGTTGGAAAGATTTTTAAGTTAACAGGTTGGAGTATAACAATTTTTAAAAAACTGTAAATAGATTCAATAATCCAATCCCTCGCGTGCTTTCACGCCGCTATAAAAATAATGCTTTTGTGGCTTCATTTCTGTTACCAGATGTGCTCGATTGAGGAGCTCGGAGTGCGGATCTCGGCCTGTTAAAATGAGTTCTACACTCGATTTTTTTTCCTTAATCACCTCAATCACCTCAATGACATCTAACATTCCCAACGCGATCGTCGAATTAATTTCATCAAGCACCACAAGATCATATTCGCCTGACAAAAGATCTTCGGCGATTTTAAGCCCGCGCCGCGCTTCAATTTTATCTTTTTCAATAATCGAAAAATCAAATCTCCCCTTTTCATCAATCCTATCTCGACCGCTCACAAAATAATCAATGTTATCAATTTGATCCAACAACGCTCGTTCGCTGTAATGAGCGCTCCCACCTTTATCAAAATACACAATCGCTACTTTTTTTCCAGCTCCGGCCGCCCGCATGGCCAGTCCCAAAGCGGCAGTGGTCTTTCCCTTGCCGTGGCCATGATAAAGCTGAATAAGACCGTAACCTTGGCGGCCGAGAATTGAAGGATCGGCTTCTTGAATTTCAAACTTTTTGCGCAATTCTTTTAATAAATAATCTGTAAACGAATAAGTTTCCCACTCTGGAGTTTTATCAATACGATGCCAGACAAAAAAACTATGTTCATCGGACAAGATAACTTCCTGATTCCCCTGTACTCGTACCAACCAAAAAATGCCAGTTACTTGCTCTTTATTTTCATCACCGCCGATATACCAATTACTTGCCCCAATAATTTCAACTTCATGTTTAGAGATATCAATACCAGTTTCTTCAAAAACTTCACGATCAAGTCCCTGACGTGGATTCTCTCCTTTCGCCATCCGGCCACCGGGTAAATCTAATTTACCTCTTGATACTTCTGTATGATGAGTTCCGGCATCTCCAACTAAAAGAATCTCGTTTTTCTCATTAACAATCGCAGCTTTGTTGGCAACATACATTAAATCCATAGATCTCAATCTTATCATAAAAAGAAACTCCCGCCGACGGAAGTTCGTTGGCGGGGCGAGATTCCGTCAACAATCAAGTGTCGGCAGAAGTTTGACCCTGACGGGTCCTAGGGTTTCGGTGCGTACAGGTGCTGTTCAGCTTTTGATTGGTCACCTGCCGGCGTTCCTACGTCCCAGCTTTGCACATTGTGGCAGCGGTGGAGGAGCTGCTGCTACAATGTGCAATCAAGTGCTGCGACAGTAACTAAATTATAATAAAAAGTCAATACCTCACGGTTTCTCGCGAGGTATTAATCTAATTTTGGTTATTTTACTTGACGCCGAGCACAATACTGTTCCACAGATATCCAGTTTCCATTTTTCTATTATTAACAACCCATTTGAAAAGTAATGGCGACAACACAGCCGCAAGCGCAATGTTTCCAGCCAAATGGTACAGAGTGAACGGAATTTGTCCGGTAATCGTTACCCATAATGGCATGTGGAATAGTAGGGTTCCCATTACTACTCCAGTTATTGCGTCGTAAATAATCGTAGCCACAAATGCAAACAATAAATAATGGCGAGTTTTGTTTTCTTTATTGTTCAGATATACACCAGCCGCAACTCCGATTAGTCCATATGTCGAGGCGGTAATAAGCGACCAAGTTCCTAATGTTCCGGTCAATAGATCAAATCCGAGTACCGCAGCGACTGCAAACGCGAACCCTGAAATCTGGCCCCATTTTTTTGCAAATGGCATCATTGTTGCCATTATCGGTTCAACATTTGGTGGGTGTGGCAATAGCCTAAGCGCCACAACCGTTGCCAAGCCAATCAAGTACTTAACTGTTTCTTTTTTAATTTTCATAATTTGTGCTTTAAATTACTTACTACGCCCTAGCTACATCCTGAAGTTGATCCGCAGTTTAAACATTTATAGCACGCACCGTTGCGCACCATCATTGATCCGCAAGTATCACAAGCTGGAGCATCAGAAGTATTATCAAATGTACCAACCAACATCTTTAAATCACCTTTCACTTCTTTAACTGCCTCGTTTGCAGTTTCCTCAACTTTTTTTTCAAACAAGTCAACCTGAGCTACTGGCGTTTCATCTTCGACCACATCATCGCTATCATTTTTGTTTTCAACCAGCTGATCACCGTTTCCATTTGTTTCAATGTTATTAATACCGACCCTCATCTGTTCCTCTGGTGACAAAAACTTCATTGCCAACCAACGGAATATATAATCAACAATCGATTTAGCCATTCTGATGTTTGGATTAGCAGTAAACCCAGATGGTTCAAAACGCATGTGAACAAACTTATTGACCAAAACCTGGAGTGGCACCCCATACTGCAAAGCCATTGAAACGCTGGTAGCAAATGCATCCATTAGTCCTGAGATAACGCTTCCCTGTTTAGCCATTGTTACAAAAAGTTCGCCTGGCGTTCCGTCATCGTAAAGCCCAACCGTGATGTAGCCTTTATAATTTGCAATTGTAAATCTGTGGGTAATCGATTTTCGTTCATCTGACATTCGACGACGGCGTGGAGACTCGATTGTTTTGGTGATTGTAACTGTTTTAATTTCATCATCTGACCCCTGACATCTGACCCCTGACCCCTTTTTTGATGAATCACTCTCTTTTGATGTAGTTAAAGCCTGTTGTCGTTTTGACCCGTCACGATAAATCGCAATTGCCTTAAGTCCCATTTTCCAGCCTTCCATGTAAACTCTCTCCACTTCTTCTACTGTGGCATCATTGGGCATGTTGACTGTTTTTGAAATCGCACCGGAAATAAATGGTTGCACCGCGGCCATCATGCGCAAATGCCCCATATAATGAATTGTTCTTGTTCCATTTTTTGCCTTAAAAGCACAATCAAATATTGTCAGATGTTCATCTTTAAAGTTTGGCGCACCTTCAATCGTGTCAGTTTTATCGATATGTTCAATTATTTTTTCAACCTCGTTCTCTGAATATCCCAAAGTTTTCAATGCCGGCTTTACGGTACTGTTTACAATTTTAATCATTCCGCCACCAACTAACCATTTGTATTTTACAAGAGCAATATCAGGCTCTACACCGGTTGTATCGCAATCCATTAAAAACGAAATCGTTCCGGTTGGAGCCAAAACAGAAATCTGGGCATTTCTATAACCAAACTTGTTTCCATTTTCCAAGGCCCTGTCCCAAACTGAGCGAGCTTCACTTAACAAATCCTTTGGCACACCGGCAGATGGAATCTTGTATGCTGCCTCGCGATGCATATTCATCACCTCCATAAATGGCTGACGGTTAGCTCCAAAGTATTCAAATGGTCCGGTTTTTTCCGCTATTTTTGAGGATTGATAATAAGTGTGACCGGAAAGAACTGACATCAAAGCGCCGGCCATATTTCTGCCCTCGTCTGAATCATAGGCCAAACCCTTGCTCATCAAAAGCGCGCCTAGGTTTGCAAAACCAATCCCAAGCGGTCTAAAGTCATCACTGTTTTGTTCAATCGCCGGAGTTGGGTAGCTAGCGTTACCAACCAAAATCTCCATGGCGGTAATCATTATTCCTGAAGCATATTTAAATGCCTCAACATCAAATTCTAACTCGCCATTAATTTCTTTTCGATATGACATCAAATTGAGCGAGGAAAGATTACACGATGAATCATCCAGGAACATATATTCCGAACATGGATTTGACGCATTGATTCGACCGGAATTTTTTGATGTGTGCCAAGTGTTTATAGTGCTATCATATTGAATGCCCGGATCACCGCACTCCCAAGCAGACTGAGACATTTTTCGCCAAAGTTCACGAGCCGGGTATTTTACTGACGGATTACCGGTCGTGATTTCGTGCGTCACCCACTCGGTATCATTTTCAACCGCTCGCATAAAGTCATCAGTAACACGCACCGAGTTATTAGCGTTTTGAAAAAAGATTGATCCATATGCCTCACCGTCCATTGAGGAATCATAACCGGCATTAATTAAAGCCCAGGCCTTGCGTTCTTCTTTTACTTTGCACTCAATAAAATCAACGATGTCCGGATGACCAACATTTAAAATCACCATTTTAGCCGCTCGACGAGTTTTTCCGCCTGACTTTACAATGCCGGCAAAAGCGTCAAATCCTTTCATAAAAGAAACCGGACCGGATGATTTTCCGTTTGATCCTCCCAAAAATTCATGTGAAGACCGAAGATTTGAAAGATTTGAACCCGTACCCGAACCCTGCTTAAACAGCATGCTCTCGGTTGTCACCAAATGAAGAATTGAACGCATATCATCTTCAACCGAATTGATAAAACAGGCCGAACACTGCGGATGCGGATTATTACCAACATTAAACCAAACCGGGCTGTTGAAAGCGGCTTTTTGATTTATCAAAATATGTGTTAGCTCATCTTCAAAAATTTGAGCATCATCTGCAGTTTGAAAGTAGCCATCCTGACGACCCCAATTTGAAATAGTCGTGGCAACTCGACCGATCAATTGCTTCATTGATGTTTCTCGTTCCTCGCTACCAACTCGCCCTCTGAAATATTTTTGAACAACAATGTTAGTGGCGGTTTGCGACCAAGTTGATGGTGTTTCAATATCGTTCTGCTCAAAAATTATATTTCCCTTTGAGTCTGTAATTTTAGCGGTTCGCATTTCCCACTCGATCTCATCATATGGGTGCACGCCTTCTTTAGTGAAAAATCTTGGAAATTTTACGCCATTTCCATAAATTGCAGCACTAGCCTTTTGCGGAGCCAGACGCTGTTTAAATGACATGTACTTTTTTGAAACATGAACCAAGTTATTGTCGATTAGTGTCATCGAAATCACTTCACGAACATCGGCTGTAGTCGGGATCGTGTGTCCATCATAAATCTTTTGCAAGCGCGACATTACCTGAGAGGTGACCTTGTCTTTTCTAGCTCTTTCTTTTAAACCAGCTGCCTCCATTGCTTTTTCAATTGAGCTAAACAATTTATTAGCGTCAAAAGCCTGCTCTTCGCCTGAGTTTTTTATAACAGCTTTAAGGGCGGTCATATATTTCCAAACAGCGTCACTAACACTTTTTTGATCTTTGGTATCGGCTGCAAGAGCCAAATTTTGCGAAGACTGGTTCATAGGATAAATAATTAAATAACTTTTAGACAACGAAAGACCCCTTATCGGGATCATTCAGATCTCTCTCCCACTCAATCGATGAACACTATATCTTGTGTTGCATTAGTAATTATACCACTACATCTTGTGTTAGCAAACAGCTTTACTGTGGATAAAAAATCCACTAGGACCCGTACGAAACCCAACTACGGAGTGGTTGCCATGACCAAATCGGTCGCACTGGCGGTCTTCCTGGGTGCAGCGCTTTTCGCTGCACTGCCCATCATCACCACCCTCAGCTCGGTCTGCGAGGTCAATATCTGCCCTGACGGCAAGACTTTGACCTGCGTCAAAACCAGGACCGAGCGGTTCTGTAAAACCCGCAGCATCGGACACGACAACTCCAAGGAATACACCGCCGAATGTAAGGATGTCGAAGTGTGCGCAAAGTGGGATGCTATTTTTCATAAAATATCATCCAATTTATATATTCAATGGAGGGGGTGTAGATGCCAGAATAATGATGTTTAAAACACGATCTTTTATTTTCCGAATAAACCACTATAAATGGAAAGTTTTTATTTATATGACCTAAATTCCCCTCAATACTGTTTGTTGTTTTGGTGATGTTTCTATTGTATTCGTAGATGAACAAATACTTCTCATGGTGCACAAGTAATGCGTAAGTGGCAACTTAGTTACCTTTGAGGTAGCTAAGTTGCCACTTAAATTTCAAGCTCTGTATTCCAATAATCTCGTTCCTCTAACATGCCGTCATCCGATGTAGCCCATTCTTTCAAATAATTTACATAATCCTCCGTACCAATAAAGCTAGTACGAGCAAATTCTTCATCAACGATTGGTAAAAGCTGTTTTTCACCCATGTATACACGATGGCTAGACCAAGGATCTGAATTTAATATCCGCAATGCTTTATCCCAGTCTTTTATTTTACCATGTCGCCACTCCGGCATTTCAAGATCCAGCGAATTCAAATGTATATATCTTGGAATATGCATAAGGTGTGACTCGTTATCAATTAGCTTAGCTTTAAAAACGCTTTCAAATAAACCACCAACTCTACTATGTTTTTTATTAAATTTATTTGAGTATGTTTTTTTAATCTTGTGTAAAAATATTGAAATACCATCATCAATTAATTGTTCGGCAAATAAATGAAAATGATTTCCCACAAGATTAAAACTCAATATTTTTATCAAAGGTTTTCGCAGCATAGATAGCTGTTCAGCACCAGCTAATTCAATTTCATTCATCATGGGTCGACCGAACCTATTTTTATAATTATAATCTGAAAACAGATAGAGATACCTATAAAACATTAAAAAATCGTCTTGATCATTAAAAATCAAACGCTTGTCTACACCGCGATTATAAATATGGTAAAACCCTCCAGTTGATAATTCGATATTTCGCATAAGTGAGGCAACTTAGTTACCTCAGAGGTAACTAAGTTGCCTCACTTTCAAAAAATTAAAAGCCCATCGTCAAATTCAATCCTCCGCCTGCATCCTCAGGATCAGAAAAATCAACAAAAACCTGGCGTCTTTCACCAGTTCTATCATCAAATAAAATATAACCTTTATCTTTTCCAAACTCATAAACCTCTTTTGTCACTTTTACATCCTGCATACAGTAATCAATAACATCTTGAACTCTTCCCTCTTTCCACCACTGCACAGCCAAAAGCCCGTGACCGCTCTTTTTCGTTCCCAGAGTTGCACCAGCAACATCATCAAGTTTAATTCTAAACCCCAATGTTTCATTGATTTTTGCCAGCAAATCAATCTGGGGCACTTTTAATAAATCGCCAGGATAATAGTTATTCATTACCGGGCAATCAAAACCAATGGTATTGTAGCCAATTATTCCATCACAACGCTCTAGTTTTTTAAATAAGTCGCCGAGCGTTTCTTCGGTAAAAGACTCCCAAGTATCGGTTTCATAAAAATAAGCACAAACAACCGAGATTTGCAGCTTATCAGTAAAATACCCTCCCACATCTTGGAAGGTATTTTTTGTTTCAATATCGAGCACGACTTTTTTGTTCATGCCAAGATTCTACTATTATGGGCTGAAATCTTCAACTGTGAATAAAATCACTCCAACGCCGAAATAGCTTCTGAATATGTAGGAAAAGCATAAACCATCTCTGTTAAGTCCGAAAGTTTGGCATTTAATTTGATTCCTAGCGCAATTTCGTGAATTACTTCGCCTGCTCGCGCGCCAATCATATGTCCACCCAGAAGTCGACCAGTTTTCTTTTCTGTAATTATTTTAAGCAAGCCCGAGCGCTCGCCGTCAGTTACGGCTCGCCCTAAATATCCAATTGGAAACTTATGAATATCAAATTTTATTTTATTCTTTTTTGCTGTTTCAGAATCAATACCGACCGCTGCCACTTCTTGCTTAAGAAATACTACTGACGGCACAATACTTAAATCAAATTTCTTCATTAATTGCGCTGATTTTGCCAATATATTTTGAGATGCTAAAGCACCATGATAATGAGCAACGCCTGTTAACTGCATCGCACCCGTGATGTCACCAACTGCAAAAATATGTTTTTTACTTGTTTGAAGTTTTTCATTAACGGCCACAAAACCTCTTTTGTCTAATTTAACACCGGCCTTTTCGATATTAAGTTCAGCAGTATTAGCTCTTTTTCCAACTGCAATTAATATTTCTTCTACTGAAACATTTTTCCTGTTTTTTTTGCCCTCTTGAAATGTGACAATCTTTTTGTGTCCGCGCTTTTGGACCGATAGAACTTTTGTATTTAGAAAAATATCTACTCCCAATTCTTTTAAGTCGTTTGCAGCGAGAGCCGATATTTCTGAATCCTCAAATTGTAAAATGCCTTTTGCAATTTCAATCATTGTTACTTTTATTCCAAGCATGGCGTAAAAACTAGCAAACTCGCAGGCAACGGGACCACCACCAACTATTGTAATGCTTTTTGGTGCTGATGTTTTTGTAACAGCATCTCTAAAAGTCAAATATCCAGCTTTTTGCAAACCAGTGATTGGGGGAATAAAACTTTCAGTTCCCGTGGCAATTACAATTTTACCGGCACTAAATAACTTTTTGCCGACCGCAACTGTTTTATCATCAACAAATTGTGCCCTACCCTTAACCACATCAACCCGAGCTGTGCTTAACAATTTTTCCATCCTGTTCGTGCCGGCGATAGCTTCAACTACAGCACTCTTATGGGACATTATCTTTTTATAATTAAATGTTACTGATTCTGTATAAACACCAAAGTTATTCATTTTGTGTTTTGCAAAATAGTAAGACCGAGCGCACTTTGCCATTGCTTTGCTTGGAATACAAGCCCAATTTGGACATTCTCCGCCCAATTTTGAAACCTCAATTAAACAAACTTTTTTCCGAGCATTTGAAATCGTAAAAGCAGCCTCCAAGCCTGCAGCGCCTCCTCCGATCACGATTACATCGTATTTTTTTACCTCCTTATTCATTTCACTGATTTATGATTTGACTACCAGCCTCCCAAAGTCTGGTATCGCCCCTGTCCTTCAAATAATACCACCATTCTATTCCCCAAAAATAGACTTCCCGAGCGCCAGTTCTTTTTGCGAATCTGATATTAGTCACGAGATCTTCGGCAGAGAAACGATTGTAGTAATCATCTATTGATTCTGTTGTATTTTCAAAAGTGGTTGACGAAAGCCAAGGCTCGGCCTGCAACTCTGAAATAATCACTTTATCAACAAACATTTCCGCCAGCACGCGTTGAACGCTATAAAACATCGGGCTAAATGGAAAAACAAATTCACCGGTTGCGTAACTCCAGGCTTCTCGATATAAACTTACACCAAGCACATCGGTATCTGATGTTTGAAGCGCCCAAAATGATTGCTCTCCACTGGTAGTTTGCTGAATTGGATGATTGCCATCAAGATTATTAACTACAGTAATTTCTGATAAAATTCTTTCCGGACTTGGCGCTCGGCATTCACCAAATGGAAAATATGGTTCGTTTTCGACCTGCCATCTTTCCAAGGATTCATAATCTTTGTATCTGTTTACAATCACCGCCAAAAAATCAATCGCTGACTTGTCAAAATTATAATCTGTAAAAGAATCAGCCCAAGACGGCGCATAACATTCTGGCCAACGCGGAACTTTTACACCAATTGCCAGCGTAATAAGAAGATTATTTTCTTCAGCATAATTCATTATCCAATCCAGCCTTTCAAAATCATATTGATCGTCTGCGTACTCGATGTCTGACCAATAAACTGGAATTCGATATTTGTGTATTTCAAGATCTGAAACTGAATCTTTAAATACTGTTTGCCAATCAAGACCAAGATACTGCGCATATTTTGGAGAAAATGTTGCTCCATATTCTAAATTATGCGATCGAAAAATAAATAAAGCAAAAACACTGATCAAAGCCAGCATAATGATCAATGCCGCAAAAATTCCAATAAATAATCTTTTATTTCCTCCTTTCATACCATTCTTTCTTTACTAAAGGATCGCGAATATAATTTTTTGCAAAGCTGGAATTGCATTTTTAAACCCCGAACAGCTCAATATTATACCTGGAGGGCGTCAAAAATGCCCAGCGAGCATAAAAATTAAATTCGCAATCCTTCTATATCTCTTCCTTCTTTTCCTTCACAAAGGCAAACCATTCCTCCATAAACTTAATTGCCACTTTATACGGTGATTCGATAATAAAATCAAAGAAGTAAATAAAGACATTAATTTTTGCAACTTTGATTGATAGCCACTGCCCGGCGCGAACAATAGGCAAAACTAAAATATCAAAAATTGTACCGACTATTCCTGCCCGCGATGGCGAAAGAACAACATCTTTAGTTGAAGTTCTAATTCTAATACCAAAAAATGTTACCAATGATAAGAAGAAAATAAATAACAAAATTGAGAAAATATTAAAGCCAAATTGATTTAGGCCCGCCGCGATTACGCCAAACACAAAGAAAAATAAAATCGCATAAAATACTCCAAAAATCTTTGTCCAAGTCCCAGCGCCTGGCTTTTTCATTCTAAAGTTTAGATAATCATGATTTGCGCCAACAATAATTGCGCGAATAGCACTCTTATAATCTTCAGCGTTCCTCCTCTCCGGAATAACTGCTGTCATACTAATAAACGCAAGCAGAATCGGAGGAAAGGCGATGTTTATCGCTAGTGGCATCAAAAATATTTCACCGTGTACGAAATAATCATATGGAACTTCCAAAATAAGTGCTAAAAACATTTTTGTAATAAACAAAAACATTACAGCTCGAACCGCTGTTCTGCGCAAACGCACTCTGAATAATTTTGTTCTGCTTTTTAACTGTTTCCAAACCGCTCGCCCTAGTAAATCCGGTTCATTTAAAACTAGCTTTTGAAACTCTAAGTATCCTTCAGCTTCGATAACATCTAGCAAGGTTCTGAAAACTCCTGCTTTTCTACGCACCTTTATTTCCAGTTGATGCGTAAGTGGATGATCAATTTGAAAATCAACTGTTGCGATTATTTTTTCTAAATTGTTAGCAAGTTCAGCAATCAAACTAGCGCTTGCCGGACCTGACCAAGCTGAATAGTACAAAATTAAAGTCCTGTATCTAAGCGTTGAACGATTTGATTTTAAAAGCATCTGATGGATAGCAATAAACAATCGTAAATCCTTTTCTTCTTCGTGATAACCAAGCTTTGGATCCCAATCAATTCTAGTACGAAGCTGCTCGTACATAAAACTAGCCATCAACTCCTCGTTTTCATGTGACATCAGCGTGTATTCAACCTCGGTCGAAAGAACATCCAAAATCCATTGAAAGGCGTATTCGCGATCGCTAGTTGAGTCCACCGCTTCAAACAAGGCGCCATATTTCATAAAAATAGGCGCAAGCGTATCAATAAATCTAGTTGGTATTTGTTTGTTTGGTAAATATTTTGCCCAGACCAATTCGGTTAGCAAACTTTCTGCCATATTTTCAAGCGGGACATCACTTCCTAAAAGTCGACGCAAAATACGAGAAATGGCGTTTCTTCTTAATAAATGTTCTTCTTGATACTCAAGCGTTGTTCTAACTTTTTCATAAAGCGCCGCGGCTGTACTAGCCGGAACGCTAACTTCTATCGTATCTTCGCCTGATTCATGCATTAAATCTAGATTTGAATTTTCAACTGCACCGGCAAGCTGTAATATTCTTTCGGTTGACATAGTTTAAAAAAATGTTCTTTCCTCTGAATTCTTAATCAATTCAAAGGCTTCCTCGGCAGTATCTACAATTTTAAATATTTCAACATCATCAGGATTAATAGTTTTATACTGCTCTGACATTGCCTTGGCTATCCAGCTCTTCAATCCATTCCAATAATCATGCCCCACTAAAACGACCGGGATCTTTTCTGACTTTCCTGTTTGAATGAGAGTTAAAATTTCAAATAATTCGTCCATTGTTCCAAATCCACCCGGAAAATAAACATAAGCCTGAGCCGAAGCCGCTAAAATGACTTTTCTGGTAAAGAAATAATAAAATCCGCGTGATTTTGTAACATACGGATTGATTCTTTGTTCCATTGGCAACTGAATATTAATTCCAACCGATATTCCGCCCGCCTCATATGCGCCACGATTGGCAGCTTCCATTACACCAGGGCCGCCGCCAGTTACAGTGGTAAAACCATGTTCGGCTAAAAGCTTGCCAAATTTTTGCGCCTCTTTATACCATCTGTCGTCAGCCGAAGTTCTGGCCGACCCAAAAATAGTTACTTCCTTGCTTAGTTGTGACAGAAACTGAAAACCCTCCACAAATTCGGCCATTATTCTAAAAATCCGCCAGGTAATGTCTGACATACTTGGTGCCTTGCCAGTTGCCTTTACTATAGGCTCCTCCTCTGGAGACAGAGGAATTCTGCATACATTTTCTGTGGCATTATTGTGAGATTTTCGAAGTGGGTTCATACTTCCTGCATTATATCACGGAATCTTGAATCTTGAATCTGTAATGTAAAATGCACTATACAAATGGTACAACTTTTACGACGATCGCAAATTTGTTGCTCGCAACATTTCTAATAATTGCTATTTTAGGCTAGTTTTTGAAAATCCTAATAGTGCAACTTTTTTGCGATCGACAAAAAGTTGCACTATTAATATCACTGAATCTGGCAGTTGGATTTGCGAAAAACAAAAAACGAGCTCGGGCTCGTTCTTGAACACGAATTAGTCCGCGGACAATTTAAAATTTCTGACTCCGCACCATGCGGAATAACTAAACTTTATTTTCGACAAAGAAAAATCATGTTCTTTAACTTTTTAATATCTGAATAATATTCAAAATTAGGATCAACAAAAGCGTAGCTATTAGGCTCATCGATGAATTCAACAATGTTAAGCCCGGAAGATTTGATAGTATCTTGATACTCACCATCTAGTCTCATCAGATTATGCACAGTAACCGGATCGTCCTCCCCTAATAAAACAGGCATTTGTTTATGTAAAATATTATGATTGTCAGTTTCAATTGAATTAAATATTCCAATAAAGTACCCGCCTTTTTTTAGAGTTCTTGTAATCTCTGAAAAAGCTTTTTGAATATCCTCGCAATAATGCAAAACAAAATTACTAAAAATCATATCAAAACTCTCATCCTTGTACGGCATGTTTTCACAATCACCAATAGTAAATTCAATATTACCGTGTCGCTCCTGAGCAAGTTCAATCATTGCCGGGCTGATATCAATCCCTTCGGCACTTTTAGCACCCATCTCTAAAAATTTAGCAGCATATCTTCCATCTCCGCAGCCAAGATCTAAAACATCTTTATCTTTTACGCCGACCTGTTGAATAAGCTCAAATAATTTCGCATCAGTGCCGCTGTATTTATCCCGACCTTGAGTATACTTACTTGCCAGCTCTTTTGAATATTTGTTCATATAAATTATTTCAAATAAATCCCCTTGTTTTTTATATGTTGGTCAAAAGTCTCAGCGTAAATTACTTCACCTTCGTCTGTTGTTAAAAAGTAATAATAATTATTTTGAGTTGGATTTAATACTGCTTCAATGGCATTAATTCCGGGATTTGAAATTGGTCCTGGTGGCAAACCGGCATATTTGTAAGTATTATAAAGTGATTCCACTTCTAAATCCTCAAATGACGGTGCTGGGTTATCTCCATTAATTATATAGTTAATTGTTGCGTCAGACTGCAAAGCCATTCCGATTTCTAATCTTTTCAAAAAGATGTCCGCAATCACTGCCATCTCAGCTTTGTCCATAACTTCGCGCTCGATAATTGATGCCAGTGTTAAAACTTCATGCATTGTCTGGCCGCTATCTAAATTCGGCTCTCCGACTTTATCAGCCATCTCGTCTAACATCCGCTCAACAATATCTTCAGCAGTGGCGTTTGAAAAAAATCTGTATGTATCTGGAAAAAGATAACCCTCCAAATCAACATCGTCCGGCTTTTGTGCGTATACAACAAATTCATGATCCTCAAGCGGTGAGTATTGACCAACGGCCGTATTCCACTCTTCCTGCGTAATATCAAATTTTGAAATCACAACATCACCAATTTTAGCCAAGGTATAGCCTTCCGGAATGGTAATTGAAATATCAGAGCCTTGAAGATCTGTGATGATATCAATAATTGATGAATAACTCATGTGAGGCTGTAAATCAAAATCTCCAATTTTAATATCCCGAGTACTGCCATCTAAGAATGTATAAAACTTGAACCAAAAAGAACTTGAGATTAAGTCAGCTGCCTCTAATCCTCGTGCTACAGATGAAAGCGTCGCGCCCTCTTCGATTATATATGTAACTATCGGTGTATCTACCGCCGGCGATTGAAACCAAAATCTAAATGATTGTTTTACAATAGTCTCAACAAGCAGCAAACTAACAACTACGACTACGATCGAAGCGCCTAATAAATATTTCCTGAATCTTCCTGTCATAGTTGGGTGTGGCTTAAAACTATAGTTACGCCAATTTTGCCTCAACCTCATAAATCAGGATTATTTTTTATAAATTCCGCCACTCGCTCTAAACGCTCGTGCGTTCCGGAATCAAACCAAGGTTCAGTGGCATGATAAAAACCAAGATCCTTATCGCTTTTGTCTAACAAAGGCCAAATGTCTGCCTCATTTGAAATTGGATTTTGTCTTGGAATTAAATCTTTTACTTTTGGTGTCATTACATACCAGCCGCTGGAAACAAAAACTTTAGAGTTGACTTGTAAGTAAGGTTTGCATTCCGTGCGGTCAACATAATTTATTAGACGGCGTTTTTCTTTGTCATGCAAACAAAGCTCATACTCAAGGTACTTATCTGCATCAATCTCAATAGCTGCAATTGTCGCTGTGGCGTTAAGCTCTCTATTTCGGTTCATGAAAGCCTCAACATCAATCCAAAAAAGATTGTCAGAGTTTAAAACTAAAAAATGATCGTCAAGATCATTCCAATTTATAAGTTGACTCCAACCACCTGTACCCATTGGTTCTGGCTCGCGAACATATGAAATCTGCATTCCAAAATCTGACCCATCGCCTAAAAGATCTTCTATCATCTGTCCCAGGTGTGAAACAGCTACCGCGACATTTGTAATGCCGTGTTTTTTTAAATGTTCTAAAACATAAACCATCATTGGCTTTCCGTTAACCGGAACAATTGATTTTGGACAATTATCAGTCAGCGGGGCAAGTCTAGTTCCCTTTCCACCGGCAAGAACAATAGCTTGGATTTTATTTGACATAGTTCAGGCATTTTAGCGGAAAAAGCATTCGCCGTCCAATCAATAAATGCTTATTCCAAAAAATAAATAGGCAATTGAATATCCAAGAAAAGCTCCAGCGATAACATCAAAAAAATAATGTACGCCAACAACTACTCGCGACATTGCGATTAAACAGGCTAGTAAAAACCAAGCAAAAGCAAAAGCCCAACCATACTGTAAACTTGAACCAATAAATGCGTAAGCAAGCGAAGTCGCAAAGGCCATACTAGTTGAAGCGTGGGCCGATGGAAATGAAAAAGTATGAACAAACAAATGGTAGGTTGTTCTAGTTACTTCGGGGCGTTTCCTTCTGATTAAATATTGAAGTGCAATGGTTACAACAAATGCAACCGCAACCGGGGTTAACCAAATTAAAATTCTGTGCTTACCATCTATAATAAAAATAAGACCAATCATTACGGCGCCGTAAACATAAAGACCCCAGCTCGCTAAAAGCCACCACAACTCCATTGTTGATCTAAATTGATCTTGGATGA
>PFJC01000001.1 GCA_002782865.1 Candidatus Uhrbacteria bacterium CG_4_10_14_3_um_filter_41_21 | reverse complement strand
CTATGACCTAAAAGATTTCGATGTTATAATTTCCAGTTCAAGCGCATTTTCCAAAGGCGTTATAACACCAAACGATTCAATCCACATTTGCTACTGTCACACACCCACCCGCTATCTTTGGAGTGATACTCATAGCTATGTCGATGAACTAAAAGCTCCTCGGTTTGTAAAAAGCGCCCTTCCTCCGCTACTCACTTATCTGCGTACTTGGGACAGATTAGCAGCAGACAGAGTAGACTTTTTCGTTGCTAACTCTGAAACTGTTCGCCGTCGAATAAAAAAATACTACTCCTATGGCAGCGATGTTATTTACCCGCCCGTTGAAATAGATAAATTTTCAATTACAGACAAGCCCAAAGAATATTATTTAATTGGTGGCAGGCTAGTTTCCTATAAACGCTATGACCTGGTAATTCACGCTTTCACTAAGCTTGGTATTCCACTTAAAGTTTTTGGTGCTGGCCCGGTTGAAAAAGATTTGCGTCGTCGCGCCGGCAGTAATATAGAATTTTTAGGTCGAGTTTCAGACGACGAACGTGCCCGCTTATTTACTGGTGCAATTGCTTTCCTACACCCACAAGAAGAAGATTTTGGTATTACACCAGTTGAATCAATGGCGGCCGGCCGACCAGTAATCGCTTATCGCCGCGGTGGTGCAGTTGAAACTATTATTGACGGTGTTACCGGTACATTTTTTGATAATCAACAGTGGGAAGATATTGCAGACACAGTACTTAACTTTGACCATTTGAAATTTGATCCAATCACAATTAGAAAGCATGCCGAGCAATTTTCGATCCAAAGATTTAGAAAAGAAATTCACACTTATGTGAATAAAAAATGGGAAGAACATCGACGGGAAGTTCTTGGGATTATTTAATGCTTAACTGGATATTGCGAGGAGTGCAACGACGAGGTAATTCTATCAAATAGATTACTTCGGCATCAGGCCTCGTAATTTCCAAGTGAACTTCAAATGAAAATAGCAATCGATGTCCGCCACCTTTGTGCTCCAAGGACATCAGGGATTGGCAGATACACAATTGAGCTAATTAAGGAGATGGCGAATCAGGCGCCGGAAATAAGATTTTTACTATTTGCGGCTGGAAGCCAAAATACACTATCTCACCTGCCAGATTTTAAAGCATCAAATATTTTTATTACTCGTAAACAGACACCAAATAGAATAATTTCAGCACTTCTACGGCTACCAAATGGGCCGGCTTTAGAGGATTTCCTTCCGGAACAACCTGACCTTTGGTTTTTTCCAAACATCAATATAATCCGAACAAAATTGCCTTATGTGATTACTGTCCATGATTTATCTTTTGATATTTACCCTGAATTTTTTACGCGTAAAGATCGATCTTGGTATAAAGCTGCTAAAACTAAAGATTTAATAAAAAACGCCAAACATATTTTGGCAGTTTCAGATAATACCAAACAAGATCTAACTTCCAGATTCCAGATTCCAGATTCAAAAATCACAGTCACCCATCTTGGAGCTGATAAAAATTATCACCCAAAAACCGAACCATGTGATAAAAACTTTTTGCTCTTAAACAAAATAAAATTCCCTTACTTTTTAAGTCTGTGTGCGCTCGAGCCTCGAAAAAATATCGAGAGCATCCTCGAGGCTTACGAGATTTGGCGCGATCAAAAACCTCAACGATTCAACGACTCAACGACGCCACACCTTGTCGTGGCCGGCGGCTATGGCTGGAAAGCAAAACATATTTTTAAACTAGTTGAAAAATCAAAGTATAATAATTGTATTCACCTGATTGGGTATGTTGAAGAAAAACATAAACCCGCTCTTTATCGAAATGCAACTGCCTTTGTTTTCCCATCGTTTTACGAAGGGTTTGGTCTGCCAGTAGTTGAGGCGGCTGCGTGTGGCGCTAAAATCATCACCAGCTTTAGCGGATCGCTTCCCGAGGTAGCGCCAGAAAATGCCATTTTTATTGATCCATACAATGTTTCTGACCTAGTAAAAGCCTTCGATCAAATTACTATTTCACCAATTGCGTCTGTTTCGTATGAGCGTATTGCAATACGCCCCTACATTCTACCTCCTGAATTTTCCTGGAAAATCACCGCCCAAAAAACTCTTGAACAATTAATTTAATTTCATTCAATGTGACGTACGGGCGAGGCGACGCCTCGCCCCTGCAGTAATTAAATTCTTACCCACAAGGACACGCAATCAATGCGTGTTTTTGTGATAAAATATCTGCATGCGAATTGGCATTGATGCACGATTCTATGGACCTAAAACTGGTGGGGGCGGTCTTGGCCGTTACGTCGCTGAATTAGTGTCTCACTTGCAAGAACTGGATCACAAAAACGAGTACGTTCTCTTTTTAAAAAAGGAAAATTTTCACGAATGCAAAATCACAAATCATCGTTTTTCCAAACGCTTGGTTGATGTTCCTTGGTACACCTTCAAGGAACAAAGGTTACTACCAAAACATGTTGCCCGCGCCAAAGTTGATTTTATGCATTATCCGCATTGGAATGTTCCGGTGTTTTCCAAAACTCCTTTTATTGTCACCGTTCACGACTTAATATTACTTGAAGACACAAAGTCAGCTCGTAGTAGTACCAGAAACTCGTTTATTCACGGCTTTAAATATGCGGGTTTCAGAACGGTCATTGAATCAGCTATTCACCGCAGCCGCCATATTATAACCGTGTCTGAATATACAAAAAAATCAGTCTTACATCACTTTGGTGTTAAAGAGAACAAAATTACAGTTATCGCAAATGGCGTAATTCCAAAACAAGAAGCTCGGTCAGTTAGCCTAACGGCACTTGCTGTCTATCAGCCATATTTCCTATATGTAGGAAATGCCTATCCGCACAAAAATCTAGAAATGATGCTACACGCCTTCTCCGAGTTTCACGAAAATCACCCTCATGTTCAAATGGTGATTGCCGGTCGTCGTGATGTTTTTTCAAGACAGTTGGAAAAAGAAGTAAACGAGATTGGATTACCGATTGGTTCTGTCAGATTTATAGATTTACCATCTGACGAAGAAATTGCCGCCCTCTATAAAAATGCTGCCCTATTTATATTTCCTTCCCGAATCGAAGGTTTTGGCATTCCACCGCTCGAAGCTATGAGTTATAAAACTCCGGTCGTGGCAGCGCGAACATCATCGCTTCCTGAAGTATTGCAAGAATCTGCCCACTTCTTTGAACCGGACGATATTGAAACTTTGATTGGATATATGGAAGTAGCAGCGTCCAGAGACAAGAGTCAAGAGTCAAGCTGGGAAAGAAAAATTGATTCCGGACTTAATCTGGCCGAATCATACACCTGGGAAAAAACTGCGGAAGAAGTTTTAAAGGTTTATAACGAAATGTCACTACTGGACAAATAAAATGGCTGCCGAAAAGAAACAACAAAAAGCCCTACAAACAAACACGCCTAAAGTGACCATGCTTTTTGATACCGCTCTTCCGGCATCGCTTAAAACTGCAGGTATTGCACAGTCTACTAACGCAAAAGTAAATCTAAAAACACATGGCGCTCAAACTGTCTCTCCTTACATCATCCGTTTGTCACACGAACAACAGTTGGCATCAGCTTCGCCAGAAATCAAACTCCGGGAACTCGCCAAACAATTAATGCTTGAGGCTGATTTTGATGATTTTGAAAATGACGAGCAGACAGAAAAACTAGAGATAAACAAGTCTGATCTAACCGCTCAGTTATCTGAACCTGATTTTAATCTTGCCAGTCGACCACCTAGAACTAATAACATAAAAATCGAGAGCGAATATTTAGTACCTGCTCAAATTTCAGAAATTAAAAATGATAGCTTTAATCTTGAGCAACTATTTGAAGACGAAGATTTGGCTCTGCAGGACGAGGTCATAACCATCAATGTTGAAGAGCCGGTGATTGGATCCAAGCAATCAGCTTCAGCAAGTAGCTGGATTTCAAATATTAAATTACCAAGCCTGCACGCCTGTCGTTTGCATGTTTTAATTCCAAAGCAAGCCCGCCACCGCGCTGTTGCCTCTTTCCTAGCATTATCTTTTGCGCTAGTTTTACCAATCCAAGCGATGCAAGGGATTATTGACACAAAAGACAGACAGACGGCAATTACTGATTCTGGAAAATCAGCGCTTGAAAGTTTAATGAGTGGAATATCAGCAATTGAGGCCGATAGATATACAGTCGCTAGTACTAATTTTGACAGAGCCTCACAAAATTTTACTAACGCACAAGAGTCACTTTCCAACATGCACAAAGCAATTGCCGCTCTAGTCAACATCATTCCTCAAACTGACAGAACCTATGATTCAGTCAACGGCTTGGTAACAGCAGGAAAAGAACTATCAACCGCCGCATCGCTTATTGCCAATGCCGCCAACGAAGTTTCCGGAATGTCGTCAGTTGATGTTGTGACAAAACTGGAAGTTCTTCAAACTTACATTCAAACTGCTCTTCCTCATGTTGAGACTGCCGCTAACAGCTTAACCAAAGTTGAGGCAAGTATTATTCCGGCCGATCAAAAAGATATGGTTGAACAGTTGCTTGAAACAACACCCCGGTTAGCTAGCTCCATGGAAGAATTTCTAACTTTCTCCGACGCCTTAATCATGATGCTTGGTGGGGATAGTAAAATGCGTTACTTAGTTGCTTTCCAAAACAATACCGAGCTTCGAGCAACCGGCGGGTTTAATGGAAGCTTTGCTGAAATGGATTTGTTAAATGGCGCAATAGACAACATTTACATTCCGGAGGGTGGAACTTACGATCTTCAAGGTCAGCTGTCAGAATTTGTGGCCGCACCTGAGCCACTACAACTTATCAATTCTCGCTGGGAGTTTCATGATGCTAACTGGTTCCCGGATTTTCCAAGCTCGGCTCAAAAAATGTTGTGGTTTTACGAGAAAGCCGGAGGACCAACTACAGATGGCGTAATAGCTTTTAATGCCACCCTAATGCCAAAGCTTCTTGAGCTAACCGGTCCAATTGAAATGCCGGAATATGGCCGAACAATCGATAGTGAAAACTTCTTATTTGAAACGCAAAAAATTGTTGAGATTGAATACGAGAAGTATCAAAATAACACTGAGCGCGAAGTAGAGGCGCCAAAACAATTCATTGGCGACCTAGCTCCAATAATTTTAGCTAAACTAGAAGAGGCTGATGTTCCTACCCTGCTAGCAGCAGTTGACCTGATCGGAACCGCCCTTACTCAAAAAGATATTCTTTTGTACTTTGGAGATAATGAGCTGCAAAGCAAAATCGAACAACTTGGTTGGTCAGGATCAATCAAACAAACTTCTGGCGACTACTTAATGGTTGTAAACACAAACCTAGGCGGAGGAAAAACAGACACAGTTATTTTGCAAGACATTGATCTTGATATTGATATTCAAGAAAACGGTGATGTTATAAATACCGTTACCATCACAAAAGAACACCGCGGAATGGTCGGCTTACTATTTGAAAGCGATAACAATGTTGATTACATTCGGCTCTATGTTCCTGAAGGCAGTGAATTAATAGACGCCTCTGGCTTTGAGATTCCACCTGATTATTTATTTGAGCCTTCAGAAATCAACCTTAATCAAGATGAAGATTTGTCTTTGATGATGAGCGGATTTAACACCGACTTTGCCACTGGTACTGATATTTGGGAAGAGAGTGGCAAAACAGTTTTTGGAAACTGGATACAAACAGCTCCCGGCGAAACCGAGACTGTCACATTCAGCTACAAGCTACCATTTAACTTTGCTAGTGCTGAATCTGGAAACACTCTATTTAATGCAGCCAAAGCCAGATTAGGCTTTAAAAATCTTGAATCATACTCTCTGCTTATTCAGAAACAACCCGGAGTTGAGACTAGAACCACAAACATTACTGTGCAAACTCCAGACAATATGGAAGTCGTTTGGACATCGGACGAAGACGTTCAATCACTTGATGGCGCTGAAATTTCAAACACCCTTGATGCAATTTTCCAGGTTTTGTTTGAATCAAAAGAGTAATTGTATGAACGAACATAAAACACATTCAACCCACCAAACAAGCGAGCCTCCTCGTGATCGGCAAAAAGAAAAAACCGCTCAAATCGAAGAAGGGCTTGAGGCAATCTATGGCTCAGATGAGATGGATTTTACTAAGTTAGAAAAAACTCAAAATAGATTAACAAGAATTTTGTTTATTTCAGTAATTGTCCTGTCCATAATCGCCATCACTGCTTGGAGTGGCTTTTTTGTTTATACAAAGTTCTTCGAGACTAATCACGACGAAAGTTTTGCCCTAGCAATTGAAATGAACAAAGAATTAGTCAGCGGTCAAAAAACCAGCATCGATATTGTTTACTCAAATCCAACCACAGTTCCAATCGCAGCACTTCAAATAGATGTAAACTTACCTTCTAGTTTCAAAATTGAAAATACAAGTCAAAGTCCAACCGACGCAGAAAAGCTAATCTGGGACATTGGCGAGCTAGCCGGTCTTTCTGACAACAAAATAACAATCGACGGTGTTTGGATTGCCGAGGTTCCTTCTGAAACTCCAGTTCAAGTTTATGCGAACTTCCGTCCAGCCAACTTTAATGCTGATTTTAAAGACATTGATGTTAAATATGTAACAACAATTTCCAGCGCTCTTAGCACCACGGTCACAGGCGCGGAAGAAGCGTCTCCTGGCGATACAGTTACTTATGAGATTAAAATTGAAAATACCAGTGAACAAATACTTGAAAATATATTAGTAAAACTTGATTTACCTGACGGATTTTATTTGGAAGAAAGCGAACCGGCAGTTGAAGCTGGTGTATCTCCTGAGTGGACTGTTGCCTCACTTGAAGCAGCGGGGACATCAACAATAACCTTTTCTGGATCATTTGCGGCTGACATTGAAGGATTCCAATATTTTGATGTGGATACTGCTATTGCTACCGAGCAAAGAGACTTAGTTCAAAATGAAGTTCAGGCCTACACCGATGTTTTAGCCAGTGATTTTTCTGTACAACTGGTAGCAAATGGTTCGTCTGATTCAACCGCCGTTGAACTAGGTAGCAACCTGCGATTAAGTCTTGCTTACGAAAATACCGGTGCCGAAGAAATTGACGGTGTTTCACTTTTACTCGATTTCCAAGCCGAAGATTCGATTCCAATTAACTGGAATAATGCTTCTTTGGATGGCGGGGTTATTACTCGTGACGGCATTGTTTGGAGCGCATCTACTCTTGGTGAAATTCCGGTGAGTGAGCGAAAAACATTAAATCTGACCTTCCCTATTGATAACTCGCTCGGTGTCGGGGATACTGATTCGTTTACAATCATCGCCGAGGCCAGTGGCGCACACGGAATAGTAAAATCTTCACCAATTATAGTTTCAGTTAATAGCGAAGCCGAACTTGAAGCGACCATCAGATACTACGATGATGAAGGAAATGTTCTTGGTAATGGCCCTTTGCCTCCTGCTGTCGGTGAAACTACAACCTATCGAGTGTATTGGACAATTAATAACTCGGTGCACAATCTAGAAAATATTAAAGTAACAGCTACGCTACCGCCCCATGTTGATTGGTTTAATCAGACAGACAGCGATCTTGGATCCTTCTCCTACGAAAGCAGTAGCAAAACAATTACCTGGAATATTACTAATATTTCAACAGATGTAGCAAAAATCAGCGCCAACTTTGCAATTAGCGCTACGCCTGATATAGACGATATCGGTTCATTTATAAAAATGATTTCCTCCAGCTCGCTTTCAGCTAAGGACTCAGAAACTGGAGAAACTTTAACAGACTCGGTGGACAGTCTTAGCACAGACTTGGAAGCAGATGAGTTTGCAACTGGCAAAGGAGCGGTTGTGGAATAAGAAAGGGTTATAGGGGTAATATAGGTAACAGGGGTAAAAGGGGAAATATGAGTTAAAAGAGTTACAAGGAATACAAGGGTAACAGGGGTTAAATAGGTAACAAGTGTAATAAGAGGTTATATAAATAATATTCAAAACACCGGCCATTGGCTGGTGTTTTGTAGTATATTTTGTTAGCATTATTTATACACTTCCAACCAGGGGACCAAAATGCCAAAAGAAAAAAGCGTAGCGATCCTGCCGCCGTGGGATGAGCGTGACATCCAGCTTAATTCACCCGATTTCAATGGCGCGTTTGCCAGAGGGAGGCCAAGACTAGATGCCAACCGTCTTGACGCTTTCAAGGAAGAAGACCCGGAGCGGATGAAAGCACTTCGCAGGTGGGCTGCAGAAAGAAAAAAAGAAAAAGAGTCACCAGGTACAGATGAGGAGTAACAGCCACCAATCAATCTCTCGTACGGCTCGCACGAAATGCGAGCCGTCAAGCTATAAACTTAAACAAAACACCAGCCAACGGCTGGTGTTTTAATTGACAGCAAATAATGGATTTAATAGCATATCCTAGTCACCTGCTGAATACTTACGCAAAGTAAAAGTATAGCTTGTGACAACTGCACGACAACTGCAAACCTAACTCGAGCCCATGCTCAGCAAGGTCTTGCGTTTTCAAGAAACTTGGCATACGGGAGACTGAGATGCCGCACAACGCCATTCCTCCGGGCCAGGAAGATCTCGACACCGAGGACACCACTCGTCATCAGAGGTGCGTGTCTGGCAAGTGAGGGTAAGAACGCAAGAGCCTCCTCCCTGAAAACTGCGTGCCTTCGCAAAGGAGCGCGGTCAAAGTGCTCGTCTCAAAATCGAAGATCACCGACTCACACCTTTCTCGAGGCCCCTGTTCGCGGGTGGCCTCGTTCTCTTTTATAAAAACTCTTTAAAACGGTTTAATCCGCCTCATTGCCCGCACGGTTTTGTAAGCGCTGTACCATAAATGCTTGGTTGGCAAATCAAATGTTCCCGGTTGCTCAACTACTACTCCCCCAAACCCTTCTTTATATCTGGTAATTCCGTGCCAAGGATGTTTTTCTCCTGACCCAGGCGGTGCCACTCCCCAAAAATCAAAAGTATGGAATCCGCGCCGTTTGGCGTCTTTTATTAAATACCAATGCAGTAAATATGGCGCCATAACATTGCGGTGCAAGTTACTAGAAGCGCCGTGTAAATAAGTTCGCACCCCTGCAAAATCAATCATTATATTTCCAACCAGTGGGCGCTCATTGTAAAAAGCCATGGCAATATAAGCCTTTGCTCCTCGGTCGTCCCGCATTGCTGTTAACATTGCCTGGTAATAAGCGTCGGGGTGAGAGGAAAATCTGTCGCGGTTTGAAGTCTGGTCCATCAGTCGCATAAAATCTTCAAAGCGCTTTATGTTTACCACCTTTGGTACCACTCCCTTTTTTTCCGCTAGTCTAATATTATATCTGGTTTTTGATTTTAGTTCTGAAAAAATCTCATTTTCACTTTTGCGCAAATCAAGGGTCATTGTGACAGATGGTTGTATGTCAGACACCCTTAACATATGCCCGCCATCTTGCGGCTCAACTCGCAAAAATACAGCTCCCGGTAGGCGCTCGTGCAATACCTCAATTTGCCTTTCCATTAGCGCCGTTCCAAATGGTCCTTTTGGGACATACCAATAAAACTGTCCAAACGGTAAATCCATTTTTATAGCTTGTGCCATTACTAGCCCCTGTTCGTCGTCTACCCAAACTCTGACAATTTCTCGGCCAATTGAACGCTGAAACTCCCCCCATTCGTAAGAATGCAAAAAGGCTCCAAAACTCGGAGCATACTTTTCAACCAAATTGTTCCACTCTCTACGATCCATACTATCCATTTGAGAAATATTTCAAGGCCTCCCGAATTCTATCTTCTGGCGACTCAGCTGTTAAATGTTTGATAATCGCCACAGCATCCCGCCTTTGATAGCCAAGGCTTACCAGAGCATCGATTGTATCTGAATCTTCTGGGCTTGATTCCTGCTCTTGAACTAGTACACCCTTTAATTCCAATATAATTTTTTGAGCCGTCTTTTTTCCAACTCCCGAAATCGCAGTTAAAAAATCAATATCTCCGCCCAAAATGTGTCGGTGCAATTCTTCTGACGACCCGGCTCGTAAAATCTTCTGAGCCAACTTGGGACCGACTCCGGAAATATCAATCAATTTCTCAAATAATTTGAGTAGTCCGATATCTGTAAAACCAAACAGTTCGTGTCTGTCTTCACGAATATAATCATGAATATGAACGCTGACATTATCACCATTTTCCGGTGAAAATCCAATATAATAGACCCGGTAGCCAACACCACCTGCTAAAACAACCATGGCGTCTAAATCAACATTTATTACTCTACCTTCAAGATAAGCAATCATAGCCTTAGTTTCTCATGCCTGGCGGGCTTCGTAAAGTCCGCGAGCAGCTTCAATTTTTTTAATCATTTCTGAACTGTATTTATTGGTATCAATTAACTCCTCAGAATTTTTGATCAAATTATGAAGTTCTTCAATCACCTGCGCTCTACCAGGACCAAATGGAATTTCCATTTTTTCAAAGACTGATTCCGAATCAAGCTCAACTGTTTTTAGAATATGTTTAAAGGCTGATTTTTGTCTTTGCTCTAAACCAACCTGCCTTCTTTGTCTTCTGTGGGGAGCTGACATTTCTTCTGACCTAAGTATATTTAAAACTGGATTGACATCAGAAATACATTTCCCTTCTTTGTAAACCCTAGTACCGATTGTAGTATCTAAAAACAAAGCCGCCAGCTGGATATCTAAATAATCATCAGCATCCAGCCCGGATTTTGTCGCTCTTGACCCCATTAGGGAATATTTTGAAGCATCGACTCCGTGCTTAAAAAACAAAATGGCATCCATATGATACTTAACAATCAGTCGCAGCATTTCCCGATCGCGAGCCGTTAGCCGGTATAGGTCCCCTATCGCCTCGCGCGTCGCTTCATATTTTTCCGAAACTGCCATTTGCGAATGGTCGTAATAATGAACTCTTATTTGGTATTTATCATAAAACCTAGCAGCCAGATCTGAATCGGAAAGATCATTACTCTGCGCGCTATAAGCTCGGGCTAATTTTAAATAATTCTGAGACTGAATTTCTGGTTTTAGTTTTGATCCTTTTTGAAAACCTTCGGCCGCACCAAGAGATCCTGCCGGGGCAGCAAAAGAAATTACATCCCGCTTGGCAATATCGTGCAAAATAATAAATGCTTCTAGCGTTGCAGCTTGCTCACGCAAAATTTCTTGCATTTCAGTAAACTCAAGCTTTAAATTTTTCTCTCGAGCAAATTCTTCAAACTGCAAAACATTAAAATCTTCGTTAAGCATTGCAAAAAAACCGGTCATCATTCTTTCAATGTGATGCATCAAAGTTATGCCTTCCGCGTGCCAAGGGGCAGATTGCGGAACATTTCTAAAGACTGATATTTCTGGAATTTTCGATTCAGCTTTATAAACAGCATCACGCGCTTGCCTCACATATTCTTCTGATTCCATAGCGCCATCCATCCAACCTAAAATCAGTTCTGTTTTTTGGCTTTTTTTACTCCTCTCAATCTTATCCCACATATAAAAGTATTATACCAAAATACCCTTGACAAGGGGTTTATTATTACTCTAAGATTGCGTATACTCAAATTGACGACAGGGGAAGGGATAGTCTCGACCCCTCATCCAGTGGTCCTGAACCGCAACCCGACCCCTGTCGTCACTCCCTCCCGCGATGCTCTACATCGCGGGTAATTTTTTATACAAAAATACTTGACAAAATAGGGTAAAAACCCTAATATTGAATTGCGGTTCGGGACAACGGGAGGCAAAAGACATGTCCGTCTAACCCCCCCCTGTTCGGCTGCAAGAGCGGCCCAAATCTGGCCGGCGAGAACAAACCTTGATACGATCTTCTCTAAGGTTGTGTCGAAGTGTTCTCGTCGGCCGCCTTTTTATATTCGACTATATGGTCGAGCAGACTGCCAGGCCACATTAAACAAAACCCGCATTGTGTCTGCAAGCGTTTTATTTTCCAAAATTACAACTTCCGATTCCAATGCAAAGCTTAAAAATACAACTCTATCTGAGTAGAGTAAAATATCACCTTCAAATAAACCAAAATCTTTTTCGTCAATTAACCTAATTGTTCCTCCGGACATTGGATTTCGTGGCTCGCCTTGAACAAGAGTTTTAAATCTAAGCATGTGAAATTTTTCCGTGGTTCTTAAATCGAGTAGAACGCGTTCCTTGATATTTTTATAAACTGCGTCAACATTCACAACTTCCAAAAATTCTTCAGCACCACTATCTTGAACATCGCGAAACATGGCTCGCATTCCTTCTTCGCCCGTATAAAATCTAACTCTTGGTCGATCGTGTTTGCTTATAGCTCGCATTTCCGGAATCACTTTTTTCAATCTTTCAAACGAAGAATCCATCCCACGCATTTTATCGCTAAAATAAGTCTCTAGCTGATCCGGGTTTTCTGCACTAAAAAATGTCTTTTTATCACGGTCATAAGTACTCGCCAAGCCCTTCTTTTGAAGCCCGGCGATTAAATCATAAGTAGCGGTTCTCGAAAGCTCTGATTCTTTAGCAATATTTTGAACACTGGCTGGGCCGAGCTTAAGCATTGCTAAATATAGCCTTGCTTCAGTAGTAGAAAGACCGAGCCCAGTCAAGATCTCTTTTATCTTATCCATACTTTTATGTTACAACGATTTTATAAATTTCGTTAAGCGTTGGCAGAGTTTCTCCGTTTTCTGCCAAAATCCCCCAACACTTGTCTTTACCAAACATGAATCCACCAAAAGTATCATGTAATTTTTTGGCGATCACCGGGTCAACATCTTGCAAATAAACTCGCCTGTTACCCTGCTTAATAAAAACAGTCCTTGGCTCGTGGTAAGTTTTCTCAACTAAAAATGACAAGGCATCGCGGATACTGATGTCATCTACTTCACTTTTCACAATCACAATTCCGTCTTGTTCACGACGCCCGGCCCAAACACTCAAAGCCTCAGCTTCTTCTTTTTGCCGCCGCTCATCGCCTAACTCCAGAGTCATTGCTCGCCAGTATTTTAAAACCTCATCTATCTTATTTTGAGTATAGCCATGTTCACGCAAGCCCCAAATAAACTCACTATCCATCACACCAACAGCCTTTATCATTTCAATATCAAAACCTAAATCTTGTAACTCTTCTTCTGAAATTTCGAACTTTGCTAAAAATTGCTCGAGTGAGCTTTTCTCGTTACTGCGATCAAGTCCTTCGTATTGATGATGATCGATAATCGAAATTTTATAACCAATGCCTCTTAGCTCTTCTTCGGTTGATATCCCCGGAAGCTCAACAATAAATAAGTGATCAGCCTCTAAGTTCTCAGCTTTTATTCGATAAATAAGATTAGGTTCACGGTCAAGTTTAGCGCCATGTGGTTGATTTGAAACCACGGTTTTAATACCAGCTTTTTTGGCGATTTTCAAAATCTGCAAAGCCTCTTCATCATTACGCGGACAAACAAGTACAATCTTGGAAACATCTATCATATGGCTTTTGTATATCAATTTAAGCCACAATTGGCAAGGCTATACACAGTCACTATTGACCGTCCCAACTGGCGATGTTGAAATATAAATACACTCCCCCTGGTTATAAACTAAATTAATTTTTATGAGTGAAACAATGTTAGAAAAAATTCTACTGAAAGTCATTGAAATGGATGAGAAAATCAACAATTTGCCTAATATTTTTGTTACAAAAGAAGAATTTCATAAGGCAATGGACCATATAACTACATCTTTTGATCATTTTACGAGAATGTACGAAAGGCTAGATCTTGAAATTTTATCCGTCCGAAGTAAAAATTATCGGCTTGAAGATAGAGTAGAGATTATCGAGTCAAAACTCGGACTTGAGTCCTAGTCAAAAAAACACCCCGGCCGATTGGCGGGGGTATTTTTTATCACGAATGGGAAACCCCAGCCAGAGGCTGGGGTATGAGTCAGTACTGGCGGATACTGGTAATTAGTTCCGCATCGCGTTCTGGATCAAGAACGGCGATCATCTTGTCCAACGCCTTGCGACTAATACGGCTGTCGCCAGCCAGGTACCCGTACAGAACGCTCTTGCCTACCACCCCAAGAGCATCCGTCAGATCGCTCATACTCTCGATCTTGAGGGCAACTTTCAGCCCTTCGATGATCTCGGTATTGAGCTTAATAAGAGCTACGAGCACGGGATCACGAATCCTGATCGCGAGCTCTGTCCCGTCGGTCAGCTTGCCGGTCATCGCCATAATATATGCAATGGTGACATCCAGCGTCGCCTTGTCCCTGATTACGATGTCGTCCTTAGGAAGACTCATCTCACACTCCATTTTCGTCGCGAGCTTGCGACGAGTAAAAATATCAGTATTTCTTAATTGTGTCAATCATCAGCAACAAAAAAGACAAATTATTTAGCTAAAAATAAACGAATATACTAATTAATTAGTAAAATGTTTATTAAATTTGACATATTTCAAGAAATCTGCAATAATTAATTTCATATGGAAAAAATTAAAGACCATTTAGTTAAACTCGGGCTAAATGACAGCGATGCCACTGTATATGCGGCTTTATTTGAACTAAAAAAAGGAACAATCGCACAGATTTCACAGGCTACGCATTTAAATAGAACTACCATCTACCCCATTATCGACAGATTAATGATGCAAGGGTTAGTATCGCGAGCTTCTAGTAAAAAGACTATCTTTATTCCCGAGCATCCAAGAAAATTAAAAAAACTATTAGAAAGTAAAATCGCTTCAGCACAAAGACGACTAAAGGAAGCTGACTTTGTTTTAGAGAAACTCGGCGATCAATATAAAACAGTGCTGAAGCCAGAAATCAAGGTCGGCCACGGCAAAGCCGAAATGGAGCAAATATATAATGGCGTCCTTGAGGCAAAAAGTGATGTTTTTTCAATTTTGAATCTTGAGGGATATTCCGATATTTTTGATTCAACAGGGAAAAAACAAATTAAAGAACGAATAAAAAAAGGAGTCGCGCAGAAAGTCATAGCAATCGACAATAAAGTCGCGCGCAGATGGCAAAAGGAAGCTTATTCTGGATTACCAAAAAACAAAATTAATACAGAATACCGGTGGACTGATAAAAGCGACGGACTGTTCCCCACGGGCGAAGTATTAACTTTTGATGACAAAGTAATTGTAATGCTCTCCAATCCAGAAGAAAACATTGCCTATGAGGTCACTAGCCAGTCATTTGCAAATTTTCTAAAAGTAGTATTTCAATTGGCCTGGAAACAATTAGAAGACACAAAAAATTGATTACTCAATTACAAAATACCATCCCGACCAGGATGGTATTTTCTCTTAACGAACGATCGATACTAAAATAATGGTCTAAAAACCAAGCCAAATATCCTGCTCTGCTGCGCGGAATTCTGATTGCTGTTTTACCTCATCGTTGCAACTAAAGCTCACCGATGTTGCCAAAGCGCCGTCGGCGATTACTCCTGCGAATTCCTCAACCATCTGTTTAACAAGATCTGACTCTGAATCAATGTGAACGTTAATTCTATCTTCGATCGTCATACCAGCTTCTTTACGCATCTGGTTGAGCTTACGCGTTACCTCACGCGCCATTCCTTCGCGAACAAGCTCGGGTGTTAGCTCAATATCAAGTTTAACTGAAAGCTCACCTTCCGAGACTGTTATCTCTTTAACATTAACTTCTTCTTTCATTACTTCCAAATATCCATTTTCAATTTTTCCAGATGGGACCGAAACAGCCATCTTTGCTAAAACTTGTTTGATTGGTCGGCCAGCTTCTTCACGATCGTCTAGGGCTCGACTTACAAGTGCCCGAGTTTGGCCCATATCTTCCAAAATCTTTTCCGCAATATTCTCAGCTTCTGGCCAATTTTCTAAGTGAACACTCATTCGCGCCTCAGACCCAGCAAAGTCACCTTTGATTCCCTGATAAATATCTTCTCCCAAAAATGGCATAAAGGGGGCCACCATTTTTGCAAATGTTTCCAATACTGTTCGAAGTGTTGAAAGAGCTTCGACCCTATCTTCGCCATCAATCTTAACGCGGTCGCGTGAACGGCGAACATACCAAGTTGAAAGATCAGTCACGAAATTTTGCAAAGTTCTGGCAGCATCTGCAAGCTCATAAGCTTCCATTGCCTCTGTTTCTTCCTGCAATGTTTGGTTGAGTCGTGACAGAATCCAAGCGTCCAAAACATGCTCTGCTTTTGGATCACGACTATCATCATGCTCTGCGTATAACTGATAAAATGACAAAACATTGCGCATGATATTAATGAACTTTTTGGAAACTTCATCTACTCCAGCTTCGCTAAATCTTAAATTCTCAGCTTTTACTACCGGCGTTGACATCAAATAATAACGAACTGCGTCAGCCCCATACTTTTCCATCACCTCCATTGGGTCTGGATAATTATTTAGCTTCTTGCTCATTTTTTTACCATCTTCAGCCAGCACAATTCCGTTTACAATTACATTTTTAAAGGCTGGCATTTTAAAAAGAGCGTTAGATAAAATGTGAAGAGTGTAGAACCAACCTCGGGTTTGATCTTGCCCTTCGGCAATGAACTCAGCCGGGAATCCTCTGTCAAACTTTTGTTCATTCTCAAACGGATAATGAAGCTGAGCGTATGGCATAGAACCAGACTCAAACCAGCAATCTAAAACTTCATCAATGCGATGATATTTCTTACCGTCTTTTTCAATTACTACTTCGTCCACAATATGTTTGTGCAGGTTATCAAGTTTTTTACCTGATAATTCGGCAAGCTCCTCGCTTGACCCGACACAAATCACATCCCCATCTTCACTTCTCCAAACAGGAAGCGGGGCGCCCCAATAGCGTGAACGAGAGATAGCCCAATCCCTGGCGCCTTCTAACCATTTACCGAATCTTCCTTCTTTAATATTTTCCGGCACCCAGTTTATTTCTTTGTTAGTTGTGACTAACTTATCTTTGATTTCGGTAACGCGCACAAACCAAGATGAAGTTGAATAGTTCAAAAGAGGAGTATCACAGCGCCAACAATGCGGATAGCTGTGAGTGATTTTTTCCTTAGCTAAAAGTCGGTTGTGATGAGCTAGATATTTAATTATTTGAATATCAACATCGTTTGGATCTTCTTTTTTGCGCACCGGGATGTCTTTAACTGTGTAGCCTTCTGCTTCAAGATCGGTAACTAATTCTTCTACAAACTGACCGTTCATAGCAACATGCATGATTGGCTCAACTCCCTCTTTTTTTCCAAGCTCCATGTCGTCTTCTCCAAACCCGGGGGCAATATGAACAACTCCTGTTCCGTCTTCGTCTGTTACAAAGTCAGCTCCAACAACACGGAAGGCGTCTTTATGATCTTTAAAAATTTCAAAAAGTGGTTGATACTTAGCATCAATTAAATCCTGACCAGAAAAAGTCTCTGCCACTAGTCCTTGAGGCAACAAATGTTCAGCCTTTTTTTCAAGCATGATGTATTTCTGCCCCTCATTTTCGATCAACGCATATTTCATGTTTGAGTTCACAGCTGCCAAAACATTTCCGGGCAAAGTCCAAGGCGTTGTGGTCCAGGCAACCAATTTTGCACCTTTAAATTTTCCATCCAAAATTGGAAGCGTTACAAAAACAGAAATATCAATTACATCTTTATAGCCATCAGTCACTTCAAAGTTTGAAAGTACTGTCTCACAGCGTGGACAAATATGCATTGGCTTTCGGCCTTCATAAATTAAACCTTTGTCCCAAAGACTTTTAAACACCCACCAAATGGATTCCATATATTCAAAATCCATTGTCTTGTAAGCGCCATCCATGTCCACCCAACGGCCCAAACGATTGATAACTTTTTTCCATTCCTCTGCGTACATCAAAACTTTGCTATGACAAGTATCATTAAACTTAGCGATACCATATTCTTCAATGTCTTTTTTAGATCCTAGGTTTTGTTCTTTTTCAACAATATTTTCAATTGGCAAACCATGACAATCCCAACCCCAAGTTCGTTCCACTCGGTAGCCCTTCATTGTCCAAAAACGAGGCACAACATCTTTAATCACACCTCCCACCAAATGGCCGTAGTGAGGAAGCCCGGTGGCAAACGGAGGGCCGTCATAGAAAACATAGGGATTACCTTCGGATCGATTTTCAACTGATTTTTCAAAACATTGATTTTTGTCCCAATATTTGAGAATTTCCTTTTCTTTCTCTGCATGGGTCAATTTTTTTTCATCACTCATATGGAGCAAGATTACCAGTATCGAGCCTTGAAATCAAGATAATTTATCTTTCTACCCCTTTCACCTTTTTTACCCCTTTCACCTACTGTATAATCATAATATGAAACCAACCATATACATCGGGGCAGACCACGCTGGATTTGATCTAAAAGAAATGATCAAAGAACATTTGGAATTGACCGACTATACGGTCGAAGATTTAGGGGCGCATCAATTTGATCCAAATGATGATTATCCCGAATATGCCGCTGCCGTTGCCCAGGCTGTTGTTGGGCACGCTGGTTCATTTGGAATTTTATCTTGTGGAAATGCCGAGGGTATTTGTATGGCAGCGAACAAGTTTGCTGATATTCGAGCAGGTATTGGATATTCCGAAGAAGCAGCCGAGACAATGAGAACTGATGACGACGCTAATATTCTTTGCATTCCCGGCAGACTCCAAACTGAAGATGATCCCCTGGGAATCTTAGCCGCATTTCTTTCAACCTCATTTTCAAATGCCCCAAGACATGTGCGCAGACTAAATAAACTTGAAGAATTAGAAAGCGCCATCTCGGAATCAAAAAGATCTCGCGCCAGTATAGTTCCAGCTGTCCTTGTCCAGTCAAAAGATGCTTTTGAAGAAAAAGTTTTAAATCCACAAATGAGAAAAGTAGCGCCGGTTTATCAAATTGATGTTTTAGATGGCTCGATGTTTAACTCAATGAGTTGGGCAGACGCCGAGCAAATTTCCAAAATCGAATCACTGCCTGAAATTGAATTACATTTAATGATAAAAGATCCGCTTCCGATAATCGAAATCTGGAAACGAAATATCCCAACTCTTAAGCGCGTAATAATTCATGCCGAGATTGGACAGGATTTAGACCTATTAATAAGACGCCTAAAAATATTTGAGCAATTGGAGATTGGGGTCGCCATTAACCCCGAAACTTCAATAGATGAAATAGAAAATGTCGCAGACAAAATAAAACTTCTTTTAATAATGGGTGTTCATCCCGGACAATCCGGTCAAGAATTTCTGGGACACATAATAATTAAAAAAATAAAACAGGCCAGAAAGAAATATCCGCATTTAAAAATCGCAGTTGATGGTGGTGTTAATCAAAAAAACGCTAAAAAAATAATCAAAGCTGGTGCTACTCAACTCTGCGTTTCCTCAGCCCTTTGGGACAACCCTGATCCAAGTCAAAAATATCTTGATTTCAAGCACATTTAAGACAAATATGTCCACTTCCCAATCCAAAAATTAAGTGCTATAATTTCTTAGCTATTAATAATAATTACTATGATTTCTGAAAAAATGAGAGATTATTCAATCGGGTTTCTAACTGTTGCCATCATGCTCGGTGCAATGATTGGTGTAAAACAGGCCCAGGCCCTAACATCTCTAAGTGACATTTATTCAGGCGATTTGATTCGCGGAGAATCATTCTCAGCTGTTTATTACATGGGAGCAGACGGTTTCCGTTATGTATTTCCAAATGATAAAACCTATTTTACCTGGTACACAGATTTTGATGATGTAAGATGGATTTCAGACTCTGATTTGGCTAAAATCCAAATCGGCGGAAATGTTACTTACAGACCTGACAGTAATATGATCAAAATAAATACCGATCCAAAAGTTTATTATGTTGGAAGCGGAGGACGATTATATTGGGTGTCTAGCGAGAGTGTTGCTATCAGTATGTATGGCAGTGATTGGAATAAACAGATCGATGATGTCCCGGATGGATTTTTTGGCAACTATACGCAAACAGGAGAAGAAATTAGCGAAAGACCGGGAACCGGTCTCTATGGCTTACCCGGATACACCATAAACGATGATAAAGATTTAGTTGCTCCGGAAGAAATCTCAATCACCTCTAGTGGTTATAGTCCAATCTCGGCAACTATTGAAGCTGGGCAAACCGTTCGCTTCACTAACAATGACAGCGATAAGCATACCGCTTCAGCCGACAATCTTTCTTGGGGAACAGGAACAATCAGCCCAGGAGGAAGTTATGTTCAACGCTTCAAAGCAGCTGGTGAATATCCATTCTTTGATAGCTATGATTCATCAAACTCCGGAGCTATTTATGTAGAATAAACAAAGATAATAGATAATAGCGGAATAGAGAAAATAAAATTTAAAGACGAGGCCTAACGGCCTCGTTTAATTTTTGGTATAATAATCTAGAAATTAGCTTATAGCTAATAGTAAAACTACAAAACTAATAACTAACAGCTAATAGCTTCTTATGAAATCAATCCATTGGATAATCTTTGCTCTTGCCTTCTGGATCGTGCTCGCACCATTTGTTGGTGACGACATTCTCGGACTCTTTTTTAAAAATCAAATTGAACAAGCTGACTTAATTCGCCTACTTAGATGGGACGACCTATTCCTTGGTCTAGCTGTCAGTATTTTGTCTCTTGTCGTCGTTACTATGGAACAGGGCGATCGCAAACACCCCGGGCTTAAGGCCATGCACTGGATGCAGTTAATGCTCGGCGCTTGGATTGCAGCCGCACCATTTGCTCTTAACTTTGATTACATGGCTTTCACTTGGTCACACTTTGTCACCGGTATGTTTGTGGCCACTTTCGCTTTAATGCAAGTAACTTACGAAGATTAAACGATGAATTACGAAATCCAAAATTCTAAATTAGAATCAAATTCTAAATTCGAAATATTAAATTTAGGATTTCTAATTTCTGATTTGCTTAGGATTTCTAATTTCTAATTTAGTATTTTATTACATGCCCAAAACTCGAAACATTCTCACATTAACAGACAAGAAACTTCTTGCGCTTGAAAAAAAAGCTAACGAGATTCGTCAGGATGTTTTGCGTATGCTTGAGCACGCCGGTAGCGGTCATTCAGCCGGGCCGCTTGGACTGGCCGATATTTTTACGGCTCTATATTTTCATATACTAAAACACGATCCTAAAAAACCAAATTGGAAAGAACGCGATAGACTTTTACTCTCTTGCGGTCATGTTGTGCCAATTCGCTATGCCACAATGGCCCACGCTGGCTATTTTCCAAAATCAGAATTAATGACATTGCGACAATTTGGTTCTCGTCTTCAAGGTCACCCGGAAATCACTCGTTTACCAGGGCTCGAAAATACTTCGGGTCCGCTAGGTGATGGGTCGCCTCAATCTGCCGGCATGGCCTATGTGGCAAAAATGAACAAACTTCCCTGGCATACTTACTGCGTTATGTCAGACGGAGAATTGGAAGCTGGAATCACTTGGGAAGCAGCCATGTTTGCTGGCAAAAATAATCTTCATAATTTAACCTGGATAATTGACCGCAATAATATTCAAATTGACGGCTACACCGAAGACATAATGCCTCTTGAACCACTAGCTGATAAATTTGCCGCTTTTAATTTTCATGTCATTGAAATAGATGGCCACAATATTCGCGAGTTTGTTGATGCCTGTCGTTACGCTCAATCTATTTTTGAAAGCCCGACCGTAATCATTGCTCACACCACTCCGGGAAAAGGCGTTGGCTTTATGGAATTTGATCCGGTCTGGCACGGTAAAACACCAAAAGACAAAACTGAGTTAAACAAAGCGCTGAAAGAACTAAGAACTTTGGGTGGTAAAATAGAATCAGAAGTAGAATAAATAAGAAATCAGAAACATGAAATCAGAAACAAATCAGAAATTAGAAGTACTAAATTTAATTTCAAATTTCGATATTCAGATTTGTTTAGAATTTAGGATTTCTAACTTAGAATTTTAACTTTATGCTGGTAAGAAGCTGGAAAAATCCAAAATCACTTTTACAAATCCCAACCCGAAATGGTTATGGTGATGGTTTAGTTGAAGCTGGCAAGAAAGATCCAAACCTAATGGTAATTTGTGCTGATCTAACAGAATCAACCAGGACTGAAGCTTTTAAAGAAGCATTCCCGGACAGGTTTATACAATTCGGAGTAGCCGAGCAAGCAATGGCTGCCGTTGGCGCTGGCATGGCCTTAGCTGGAAAGACAGTTTTCATCACCAGTTATGCTTGCTTCTCTCCCGGTCGCAATTGGGAACAAATCCGCACCACTGGTTGTTTGCAAAAGACTAATTTAAAAATTGCTGGCGCCCACGCCGGAATATCAGTTGGGCCAGACGGCGCTACTCACCAAATGACAGAAGACATTGCGCTAATGCGCGTGCTCCCTGAGATGACAGTTCTAATTCCCTGCGATGCCATCGAAACTAAAAAAGCCACCGTAGCTGCAGCTAAAATTAACGGACCGGCTTATATCAGATTCGCTCGTGAAAAAAGCCCGGTATTTACAACTGAATCAGCTAAATTTGAGATCGGAAAAGCTCAAGTTTTACGCAAAGGAAATGATGTGGCCATTATCGGTTGCGGACCCTTGGTTTACGAGTGCTTAATGGCAGCCGAGGAATTAGCAAAATCAGGAATCGAAGCCAGAGTTATTAATAACTCCAGCATTAAACCAATGGATGAAAAAACAATTTTAAAAGCAGCTCGGGAGTGTGGAGCGATTGTCACAGTCGAAGAAGCACAAGCAGCGGCCGGAATGGGTGGCGCAGTTTGTGAATTAGTCAGTAGTGAATATCCGGTACCAGTTGAACGAGTTGGTTTGCAAGATGAGTTTGGACAATCAGGAAAACCAGCCGAACTATTAGAGCATTACAAATTAACAGCTCCCTGGATAGTAAAGGCGGTAAGGAAGGTGATTAAGAAAAAGTGAGGAGGGGGTTATAGGGGTGATATGGGTGAAAGGGGGGTTATAAAAGTAATAGGGGTGATATTTGTTGAAGTCGGTTTTCAATCATTCAACATCCAAAAACGCGAGCAATCGCGTTCTTTTCTATCTCAACCCTCCATGCTACACTTCTCCCATTATGAGAATCAACAAATACCTAGCAGAATCTGGCTTTTGCTCCAGGCGAAAGGCAGATAAACTCATCGAGGACGGCAAAGTAATGATAGGTGCCGAAGTGGCCCAACTTGGCAGTCAGGTTAATGATGGCGACGATGTTTTTGTTGGTGGAAATTTAGTTTCAAATAAAGGCAAGGAAGATATTTTTATCGCCTTTCATAAACCGGTTGGTGTAATTTCAACTTTTGACAAAGACAGTCACAACACCCTAGCCGACTGGGTTGATGTCGGTGAACGGATTTTTAATGTCGGCCGACTCGATGTTGCCTCCTCTGGCTTAATCCTTCTTACAAACAACGGCGAGGTTTCAGAGGCAATCACCCATCCGCGCGGGAATCACGAAAAAGAATATGTAGTGACTCTCGATAAACCCTATACCCGATCATTTATTGATCAAATGAAAAGCGGGGTGATACTAGAAGATGGGATGACAAAACCAGCCAGGGCAAAAAAAATCAGCAACACCAGATTTGAGCTTATTTTGACTGAAGGCCGCAACCGCCAAATCCGCCGAATGTGTGAAAAGCTAGGCTTTCAAGTTAAAAAGTTAAAAAGAACGCGAGTTATGAATGTAAAATTAGGTGAGCTTGGCGATGGCAACTGGCGACTCCTTACCAAAAAAGAACGGCGTGAATTACAAGAGCAATTATGAGCTGGGCTAACTTAATATTTTTTATTGTTTGGGTAATTGTTGCTACAGCTGCCTGGGCTGGCTGGTCAGCTGCCCCTTGGGTGCCAAGCAGATCAAAATACAGAAAATTATTTTTAGGAAAAATAAATATTCAACCTGGTCAAATAATTTACGACCTGGGTTGTGGCACTGGAACAGTACTTTTTGAAATAGCCAAGCATGAACCAAATGCAAAAATCATCGGTTACGAGATTTCAATACTTCCCTATCTAATTGCCAAAATAAAAGCCAAGTCCTACAAAAATGTTTCAGTTAGGTATGGAAATCTTTTTAAACAAGATCTAAATGACGCTGATGTTATTTTTGTTTTTTTACTCACAAAAGCCTACGAACGCCTTTCCAAACAATTTGCCGGTAAAATTAAAGATGATTGTCTTGTTGCTTTTGAAGCCTGGCCAATTCCAGGAAATGAGCCATATCAAATAATCCGCGAAGAAGACATTCTGCCGATTTTTGTTTACAAAGGTAGTCAGTTTAGAAAGTGATATACTGTGGCTATATGTCAAAAATCCTAATCCTCCCCTTTGATCACCGCTCAACTTTCACAAAAAATCTTTTAGGTTTTGATTATCCGCCGACAAAATCACAAGCCAAGCAAGTTATCAAAATGAAAAAAGTGGTGTTTGACGCTTTTTTGCTCGCCAGAAAACAAACAACCGATAAAAATAAGCTGGCGATTTTGATTGATGAAGAATTCGGGGTAGCGATTATCAAAAAAGCACGCAGATTAAAAATCAATCTGGCGATTTCAACGGAAAAAAGCGGTCAAGAACTTTTTACTTTTGAACACGGCGATGACTTTGGTAAACATCTCACAAAACTCAAACCAACTTATGCCAAGGCATTGGTCAGATATAATCCGGCTCAAACCGCTAAAAATAAAATCCAACTTTCAAGACTGAAAAAACTTTCAAATTACTGCCAAAAAAATAAAATCGGTTTTATGTTTGAGTTACTGGTTGCCGGCAAAGGCTCACAACTTGAATTAATGGAACGCTCAATGAAACAGGTAATCAAAGCCGGAATTAAACCAACACTTTGGAAGATTGAGGGGCTGCCAAAAGCGTCAGACTGGAAAACAATTGATGCTCTGACAAAAGCAGATATCATTGTTCTTGGACGAGGGGAGTCAAAAAAGGCCGTGGAAAAATGGATTACCGAAGCGGCCAAAAGCGACATTGTTGACGGTTTTGCCATTGGTCGAACGATTTTCTTTAAACCTCTTGAAGAATATCGGGACAAAAAAATAAACCGCACCACTGCGGTTGAGAAAATTACTAAAAACTATTTGCATTTTATAAATCTATGGGGAAAAAATATCAAGCGCTAGCTTTCGGCGGTGTTATTATTATCGCCCTAATTATTCTCTCTTTTTTTGCGTTTGGGCCAAAACAGACCAACCAGCAACCGGACTTAATCGAAATCACCAATCTAACACCAAATAGTATCATCGGCCACGTTGTCGCCCGGACTGATAATTTAAACGCACCAAGTGGTTTTGAAATGGAAATTGAAACCCAAGAGTACGTTTGGAGTGGCGACAAAATTGATCTGGCGATGACAGTTTATGTTCTCTGTTTGGTGGCAGAGGTTTGCCCTGATCAGATAGATGAAACTTATGTGGAATTAAATTTTGAAGAATTTGTAAACGCCGAGCAGGCTTGCGAAAAATTCAACTACGAAAGTGGTTTTTATTGCCCCTATTACAATCTGGGAGCTTTTAATCTGTTTGATGTGACTTGGGAAAATGGAAAAATAATAGGACTTAAACAACGCTACACGCCATAAAAAATTAGCCACCGGCCGTTAGGTCGGTGGCTTTAGTATCCGCTAGCCGCGAGGTCTAGCCCAGCGGGTAGCGTATGATGATGAACGTTCCGTCGGGCTCGAACTTATACCAGAGGATGCCTTCGTCCGTGGGCACCAGACGATCGAAATCGACGAGCAGAGGAAACCGCTTCCAGTTACCGGTTTCATAAGCCCAGTCATCGCTGGCAACAGACACAATCACGATCTCTTCATCGTGCTGGAAGACCAGGTAACCGTCCCAGCAGTTGAGGTGCGAGATCGCTCCCTGCGTCTTCGCCATCGTGTAGATGTCGGACCGGCCGGGATCCGTGTCGTCTTCTTTGACGAACATGAGTTCGTGCCTGTTGTCGCTCGCGACCTTGTGGATCACGAGCCCCTGCGGAACCTCGACGATGCTGCCGATCCCCTGCACCTTGCCCAGGTTGATGACATCACCATCGATGGCATCGCGCAGATCGCGCAGGTAGAATGTAGTAGAGCTTCGGTCATCATGTTCGCCAACCCGGTACCCCTCGATCAGCACGCGGCCGCTCGGCAGGCAGTGAATCAAGTCAGGTTGAGAAACCTTTCCGAGATAACACTTGAACTCCGGGCTTTGTTGGTGGCATTCAGCACCGTCGCTGGCTCTGATCCACCCCACGAAGCTGAACACTCCGTTGCGCTCCATGGCCGAACTCGGAACCACGACGTCGTACCAGTCGCTCTGCCAGAGCTTATTGCCGACCAAGTCGACGAGGCACACGGACTGCTTGACCTCTTGAGTCAGGAGGATGGCGATCCGTTCACCGAACCGACCCAGGATCTTGGACAGATCGCTGTCTGCAATCTTACGCCCAGGAACCCAATCGCCACCAGTGCGAATCCTTCGAGCGAGCCGTGCGACCTGCCGAGCTTCGTGCGAAGAGATCACGATACAGCATGTTTGATCGGACCCATCTCGGTAGCAAAAGATGCTCTCAACCTCGCCACCCTCAGCGGCGTCGAAATTCCAGTCGCCCCAGAAGACACGAGCTTGCCGTCGAGGGCGATGACCATGTAGGCGACATCCTCACTGTCCGACGGGTAGTGGAGGTTGGCGACGCGCATCTCCGCCCAGGTCGAGTCGATGATGCGACAGATCCATTGACGGCTTGCAACCGTCCACTCCATGATCTGCTTGTCGCCATTCGCCTCGATGCCACACGCGGCCACGCGCCCGTCAGGCGAGATCGCGACATCCGCCAGCCGTTCCCAGGGCACTTCTTGCGTGACCGGGATGTAGGGCGAACGCGAGGTGGGCTTACCCAGCAGAGTGAGGCGGGCGGCCTCACCGCGCTCACGCGCCGTGTTGTTGTGACGAGCATCGAGCACCAAGTGCCCGAGCTCGGTCCAGATATCAGATGCCATGTCAGCCGAACATTCTATACTCAATGCACCACCTGAGTTTCGAAATAAGCAACTTGCATACATTGCCTTTATTGGTCAAAAAAGACTA
>PFJC01000036.1 GCA_002782865.1 Candidatus Uhrbacteria bacterium CG_4_10_14_3_um_filter_41_21 | reverse complement strand
TGGTGCAAACTGGAACGCTTATATAATTGACATTGAACCAACATTTTTTACCAAGTTCATTATTGGAGATGATATTAGCGACAGCTCTGAGATAATAATTGATCTTTCTAAAATAAAGAGCCGTGCTTTACTAAATGTTTAGTCTAAAGAACACAAGAAAAACTGCCAGGCGAGGACAGCTTGAACTGCCACACGGTGTTATAGAGACGCCGTTTTTCATGCCGATTGCCACCAAAGGGGCTGTTAAGACATTGTCGTCTGAAGATATTGTGGCGCTTGGCGCACAAATAGTTCTCTCAAATACTTATCATCTTTTACTCCGTCCTGGTGCGGACGGCATTAAAAAACTTGGTGGTTTGCATAAGTTCATGAATTGGCAAAAACCAATTTTAACAGATAGCGGAGGTTATCAGGTTTTCAGTTTGTCCAAAATAAATAAAACTGATGACGACGGCGTAGCGTTTCAGTCCCATATTGATGGAAAAAAAATTAAGATTTCTCCCGAGGGGTCAATGGCTATGCAGTCAGCAATTGGAGCGGACATTATAATGCAGTTTGACGATGTCACCGCTGGCGACTCAACGCGCGAGCGTTACCAAGACGCAATGGAAAGATCGCTCAAATGGGCACAGCGTTGTAAAGATTCATATAACAAAAATCAAAAGCTTTTCGGAATAGTTCAAGGTGGAACACACGAAGATTTACGCGAAATATCAGCCAAGGGTTTAATGGAGATTGGGTTTGATGGTTATGCAATCGGTGGGCTATCAGTTGGAGAATCGCGAGAATCTGCCTTTCGGATTGCAAAGCGTGTTTGTGAAATTTTACCCGTAAATCAACCGCGTTATTTTATGGGTGGCGGGATGCCTGAGGAAATAGTTTATTATGTTAGTGTTGGCGTTGATATGTTTGACTGCGTTTTGCCAACCCGAAACGCCAGACACGGTACAATGTTTTTGTGGAAAAAAGATCCGGCAGAGGCGGTTCGTGACGCCTTTGAACTTGCAGTTGATGGCGCGGCCGACACCAGAATAGCTGATGCTTTATATAGTAAGATTCAGATTACAAACGAAGCTTTTGAATTTGATCAACAATCAATTGATGAATATGGGCCTCAAAGTTCCGGGACCTATACTAAAGCTTATTTGCGCCATTTGTTTAAAACAGATGAAGCTTTGGGCTATAGACTGGCAACTATGCAAAATTTAGGCTTTTACTTGAGAATGATGAAAGAACTTCGGAAGATTCTTACTTGACTACCTGAATACCTGCATACTTGACCACCTCGTGTTATAATTGTCACATGCAAACCTTTGTATTGGGATTAAAATATTTTTTCATTGATTTGATTGGCGGAATAATTCGCTGGCCAATTTGGTGGTATACGCGTGGTTTGGTAATGGCGGGAAATTGGGGAATTAAAACAATTAAAATGTATGCCAGAATGTTGGCGCTCAGCGTTTGGATAAAAAATATCTTTGTGCCAATGTTTGGATTTTACGATTGGCAAAGTCGACTTATCAGTATTTTCATGCGCATTGTCAATATTATTGGTAGGAGTATCGGGATCATTATCTTGTCTATCGGTGTTTTAATCGCCGTTGTAATTTATGTTTTGATTTTGCCGGTTGCTGCGCTTGCATTTTTTTATCAATTTATTGGGGGGTTATAGGGGTAAAAAGAGTAATATAGGTAATAGTGATTTTACCCTTATTACCCCTGTTACCCTTATCACTCAATTAAATACATGCCTGATTTTTTAAAAGACAATCAAGCTACTGACAAAGTTCAGGAGCCGATAACGCAACCTGCTGATCTTGATGTTCAAATTGAAAAGTCAGATATTCAAATCCAGTCTGGCTATCCTGGACTATTGATAGACGGAACTTTTTGGCATTGGAGAGAAAAATTAACCGAGCCCTCAATTGCTCTTCGGAAAATTAGAGACAAAGTTAATAAAGCTATTAATGTTTTTACAAGTGTGCTTGTTTTGGCTGCAATTGCAGTTAGCGTTTTAAATATTGTGCTTGTTGAGCCGGCGCTGGCGCTGGAAGCTGACTTTTGGTTTGGCACCAATTTTACAATGTTGTCTTTGTGGTTTGCAGTTTTATGTTTACTATTTTTGTTCTTTAGAGTACAGGATAAAAAGATGAAGCAGAAAAAGATTCCTGTTTTAAAAGGCGAAAAAGTCAACGAAGTTCAGACAATACCATCACTTGAAGCAACCCAGAAAAAAGTTGACATTGGTTTGGTGATGACAAAAGAAGCGCGTGAAGCTGTGGAAAATGCTTATCATGTTGCCAGAAAAGGTGGCGTAGCCGAGGTAATGCCTTTGCATATATTTGTTGGAACATTATCAAGCCAACCGGTGGCAACACTATTCATGCGCTTGGGGATTTCGTTTGATCAAATAAAAGATGCTGTCAGGCGACGACTGACAACTTACGAAAAAGGAAATACGGTTTTTGGCGTTAAGGCACAGGAGATTATCGCCGGGGCAATGCGTAATTCTTATTTATATAAGCGACCTTATTTGGGAACTATTGAGATGTTTGTGGAGGCTTATAATGCTGACGAGTTTATTCAAGAACTTTTGTATTCGCTGGAAATTGAAAAAAAAGAATTGGAAAACGCGGCAATGTGGATTCGAATTAACGAACAATTAGTTGATCGTTATCAGGAATTTAGAAAAGCAGCCTCACTTAAACCAACCAGTAACATGAACCGGGCTTACACAGCAGTGGCAACTCCGTTTTTAGATCGTGTTTCCCAAGACTTAACAAAGTATGCAGTTTATGGTCGTCTCCCGATGCTGATTGGGCGCGACAAGGAAATGAATAACATTCTGCGCGCTATTGAAGGAGGAAATAAAAGCGTAGTTTTGGTGGGCGAGCCTGGTGTTGGAAAATCTGCCATAATTGCGGGAATTGCCGAAAAAATGGTAGAAGAATCAGTCCCTGAAATTCTTCAAGACAAACGACTTGTTAAAATTTCAATTCCACATATTGTTAGTTCAGAAGGTGGAGATGGCGCTCAGGAAAGACTGCTAGCTGCGCTTCAAGAAATCGGACGATCAGGAAACATTGTGACAGTAATTGAAAATATTGATCAACTTGTAGGCCGTGCTGGCGGAGTTGATTTAGCATCAGTTTTGTCCTCAGAGCTAGAGAAGGGTTATACATTTGTAATTGCAACTACTACGCCTCAGGGTTACACGGGCGTGATAGAGCGCTCAGTGCTTGGACAAAAGCTAGAAAAAATTGTTTTAAATGAACCAGAGCGCGATGACGCTATTCAGGTGCTCGAATCAAAAATAGGTGGAATCGAAAATAAAAATAAAGTTGTCTTTACTTACGAGGCTGTGGCAGCAATAATCGATTTTTCAAGTCGTTATATGCGCGAGGCTATGTTGCCGGAAAAAGCGATTGTGCTCGCAGAAGAAGTCGCTAACTCAGTTGGTCGTCGCGGTAAACAGTGGGCCAGGGTCTCAAAAGAAGATGTAGCTGGAATAATTTCAGAAAAAACTAATGTTCCAATTACACAAGTTGGCCAAGAAGAAGGGGAAAAGCTTTTGCATTTGGAAGACAGAATGCACGAAAGAATTATTGGCCAAGAAGAAGCGGTTAAAGCTGTGGCGGCATCGCTAAGACGAGCCAGAGTTGAGCTTCGCTCACAAGATAGGCCAATTGCTAACTTCCTATTTTTAGGACCAACCGGAGTTGGAAAAACAGAGCTTGCAAAAACAACGGCTGAAGTTTATTTTGGCGACGAAAACGCCATGTTGCGTTTTGATATGTCAGAATACCAAGATAAAGCATCCATTGCGCGTTTAATTGGCGGCACCGGTGAAAGTGGTCTTTTGACCGAGGCTGTCCGCCAAAAACCGTTTGCTTTATTACTTCTTGACGAGTTAGAAAAAGCTCACTCAGATATTCTAAACTTATTTTTGCAGGTAATGGACGATGGCCGGCTAACAGATGGCTCTGGTCGCACAATTGATTTTACAAATGTCATTTTGATTGCAACTTCAAATGCTGGTACGCAATACATTCAAGATGAAGTTGAAAAAGGCTCGTCGCTCGAGCAGATCAAACAGTATTTGATGGAAACAGAACTTAAAACTATTTATCGACCGGAGTTTTTGAACCGTTTTGATGGAGTGATGGTATTTAAGCCGTTAAGTCAGGAAGATGTAGTGGCGATTGCCTACTTGATGATCAAAAAGGTTGAGCAAAGATTGGAAGCTAAAGGAATTGTATTTAAAGCATCAGACGAAGCTGTTCATGATTTGGCAAAGAAGGGATATGATCCTAAATACGGCGCCCGACCACTTCGTCGTGTTATACAGGAAACTGTGGACAACTCAATCGCCGAGTTTTTGCTGCAAGGAAAAGTCAGTCGTCGCGATACACTGCTACTTGGTCCAAATGGTGACATTCAGGTTGAGAAAGCAGCCGAGCTCTGATAGGCTGTTGCTATATGCCTACTTGGTGGTTTTATCCAGTTATACTAAGTTTTCTACTGTCTTTGATTTTAAGTGATTTTGGCAAGGGAATCGGCCGGAGGTTTGGTTTTATCGATGAGCCAAAAAGCGACCGAAAGCGCCATAGGAGCGGCACTTCTACTTTGGGCGGCGCAGCTATTTATATTTCGGTCGCTTTAGTGACGATCGTCATTTTATGGTCAACTAATCATTTAACTGCAGGTGAAATAAATCTTTTGCATTTTGTCGGATTTCTTTTAGGCGGATTAGTACTAATAGTTGGGGGACTCATCGATGACAAACTTTGTCTTAGAGCAAGACATTCAATTATGTTCCCGATCACTGCCGCTTTAATTGCGGCTGGTTTTGGAATTGGAGTTTCAAAAATCACCAATCCTCTGGGTGGATATTTCGAGGTTGGAGAAATAATTTCTTTTATTGTAACTTTTGTTTGGCTGTTGGGCGTTACTTATACAACCAAGCTTTTAGATGGACTCGACGGCCTGGCAGCCGGTGTCAGCTCGGTAGGAGCTTTCATGATCGCTTTACTTGCGTTAAGCGTGGCTTATTTTCAACCCGATGTTGCTTTGTTGGCATTGGTTGTGCTCGGAGCTTTGATAGGATTTCTGGTTTGGAATACTCACCCGGCTTCAATTTTTCTTGGCGAAGGCGGAAGTACACTTGTCGGATACACGATTGGAGTTCTGGCGGTAATTGGTGGTTCAAAAATCGCAACTGCACTTTTAGTAGTCGCTATACCACTTTTTGACATTATATTTGTACTGATAGCTCGCTATCGCGCTGGAGTGCCATTATTTTCTGGTGATAGGCGTCATCTGCATCACAGGCTAGCTGACGTTGGACTAAAACCTCGCCAGATTGTCGCTGTTTATTATGTGGTTGCTTTGCTTTTTGGACTTTCTACTTTAGTTTTTGAAAGCTGGCAAAAGTTGTTGGCGCTTGCGATTTTATTCTTACTTAGTATTTTTTCGATTATATGGCTGTCTCAAAAAAACTCATCATCAGCGCCTCAGCTTTAGTGATTATTGCCTTTGTTTTGTGGATTTTTGGATCACGAAGTGTTGCAATCAATGTAGCCAAGCAAGATTGCCGGCAAGTAGAAATTGGAGAAAATGAATTTTGCCTTTGGGTAGCTGATAGTTTTGAAGAGCGCAAGCAGGGACTTTCTAACACTTATCTTGGAGATTTCCAAAGCTCAAGAGAAGCTGATGGAATGATATTCTTATTTGACGAACCGACTGTACAAAATTTTTGGATGAAGGAAATGTTATTTGATTTAGATGTTTTGTGGATTGCGGATAGTCAGGTAATAAAGATTGATACTGGAATTAAAGCTCCGGATTTTGCTGGGGAAGAACCGGAACGCATGAGCTCTGACCCATATGCGGTTAGTTGGGTGATTGAATTACCATCTGGATCAGTTAATCATTTTAATATTGAAGCAGGAGACAAAGCTTTGTTTTCAGAATAAAAGTAATGACCCAGTCGAGACTGGGTCGAGCGTGGCGCCGCAGGCACCACTAGTAGTTGGTGATTTGGGCCATGTGAAAGATGTGGCCGCCCTCGTTGTGGCTGAAGCCGACCGGAACCAGGCCGTGCTGGCCGAGGTAGGTCACCATCCCGATTAGCTGCGGTACCGTTTCCCACTTTTCACGCCTGACTCGCTCGATCAGCGCGACCAGAAGGTCACGGCTGCTTGTCAGGTTGAAGCCGCTCAGTCGCGCTTCATCTCGCAGGACCCGCTCGACTTCATCGTGGACATCATGGATGTCGTCGCAGTCGTCGAGCGAGACGCGGTTGAACGCGCCGGAGACCATCGGAGGGTTGGCTGTGGTCTGGATCTCGTATGCGAGATCGACCAACACCAGACGATCTGGCCTTGCCTGGAATTCTCTTCTTTTCAGACACTCGAGCGTTTCTTGTACGAACTCGGCAATCGATTTGGCACTATCGGCCGAATCTTGTCCACCAGCGGAGAGGTACTGGTTGATGAGTGTTGTGATCAATGGTTGTTGTATCTGTCCTCCTTGGCAACTGGCAATATAAGGCATAAGGTGCATATTTGGTGTGGTAAAAACTCAATTATTCCTCTAAGATAAGCGCTTAAAGCGTGTTTTATTAATTTCAAAATTAAGTAATCCTGTTTTTATGGTTAAAAAAAAGAGTCAGATGTCCTTCGTGTGAGTCGCTGAGAACCATTAAAAACGGAAACAGACGAGGGCTCCAAACGTATATTTGCAAAGAATGTTTTTATCGTTTTGACTCTGGCAAACGAACAAGAATCTTATGTATTAAAAAACTCTGGAAGCAATATGTTTTCAGAAAACAAACTGTCTCTGAATTAGCATTCGACAACAACACAAGCAAACGAGCTGTACGTTCGTTACTCAATAGCTATAAAGCTCCAGCTAAGATTCATAATCCTCGACCTATTTATCTAGTAGTAGATGCAACATACTTTGGAGAGCGAAAGGAAGGTTTATCTTGGTGCACGGTTGTTGCACGTGATCCTAAAGCACAAGAAGATCTTCTTTGGTCATTTGAAGAAACGGAAACAACTAGCGTTTATTTGTATCTCCGAGAACAGCTTGAAGCTCTTGGATATACAATACTCTCAGTGACAGGAGATGGCTTTGGAGGAATAAAAACAGCCTTTTCCGGCATTCCTTACCAAATGTGCCATGTTCACATGGAGAGGATAATAATAAGAGGAACAACTCTTAATCCTCAAACAGAAGCAGGGCGAGTATTATTATTTATGGTTAGAACATTATTTCAAAATATAGACAGTAATACGTTTAGCGAAAGACTAGATAAGTACGTCGAAATATACAGAGACTTTCTTAATGAGAAAACAATTCATCCGGATAAGTTTAAAAATAAAAAGGTTGGAGTTGGACGCATGAAGATTTAAGACGAGCAATCAACTCATTGATTCACCACAGGTCATATTTATTCACTTTTAAACAAAACAGAAAGATCCCTAAAAATACAAACAGTCTTGAGGGTCATTTTAGTCATATTAAGAAAAAAGTAGCTGTCCATAATGGATTGTCTCGAAAACAAAAAGAACGTGTCTTACACACGATTTTACTTGCATCTGGTACCTCGCCGGAACCGGACAAACTAGATGAGATTTTATGAAAATATCACACCAAATATGCACCTTATTCTAAAAATCCGCTGTTCCTAGAGGAACAGCGGATTTCGTGCTAGCCGAGAGGCTGACAAAGGGCT
>PFJC01000049.1 GCA_002782865.1 Candidatus Uhrbacteria bacterium CG_4_10_14_3_um_filter_41_21 | reverse complement strand
GCGAATTTCATTGATTACATTTTTGATGCGATCGCATGTAAAATGTAATCGTATGGAAAATCAAAAAAATAAAGTTTCGAGGACGGCTCAAGTTTTAGTTGATCTTTTTAATGATGTTGATTTCTTTTTAGCCAACGGCCGTCAATATGGACAATGCGGCCGAAGTTTAGAGGAAATGCGCGAAATTAAAAACGCAGTCGAGCGCAGAGAAAGGAATCATGCTATTTACCGCGCCAAGCAACAAAAGTTAATTAAAACTCAAAAAGAAGGAGACAAGATTTATCAATACTTAACAAAGAAAGGGGCGGTTTCTCTTTTAAAATCAAAAATAATACTAGAAAAACAAACTTTGCCAGAAGGTGAAATTTGTTTTGTTATTTTTGATATTCCAGAAGATATTAAGCATGTCCGGGATACATTTAGAAAACTTCTGAAAGATATTGGATTCCGTATGACCCAACGCAGTGTATGGGAAGGAGATTTAGATATTGTTGATGATCTACGGTCCTTGGTTGATATCATGAATGCGCAAAAATATATTAGAGTTTACCACGCACTTGATATTAGATAGATTACACTTTTGCGGTGATTGTGGGATATGTGAAATTAAGGAAAATAGAATCGATATTCCATTTTAGATAAAAAGAAAAACCCCACCGGCTGACATTGCATGAGTATGGTCACGGATGTCGGTTTGGGTTGAAGTCACCCGGTGGGGCTAACGGGGGCACGGCCTGGCAGTATTGAGCCAGAGGAGTCCAGGGGCCAGCTTTTTTAGCCAGACCGTGCCAGACGAAAAGATGGAGCGTGCGGGCGAAGAGCTTTTTTGCTTGGGGAAGTAGACCTTATGGTAAGACTCCTCGCCCGCACGCAGGGCAACAGCTGTTTTGGAGATCTCTCCCCTTGTATGCGAATACTAAGCAGCTGTTGGTCACATCAGCCAACGGGCAAGTAAGCGTGGTGTACTGTGTCGCACAGGGCCTGTGTCGTACGGCCACACGGTGCGACTGCTGGTTGCCGTCAACTGGGGGCGGGCGACCAGTCGCTCACTCGCACTCGGAAGGTGAAGTGACAATTCAACTGTATGTCATCAGCCTCAATTTTGTCAAATAAAAAAACAGCCGTATGTTTGGCTGTCTCTTTTGTCTACTTTATTTTGATTTCGATTTTGTCGTTTGGAACATCAATTGTAACTTTAGTTTCTTTGGATATTTCGCCGGAAACTATCATCATTGCCAGCGGATCAAGCAGCTCGGTTTGGATAATTCGCTTAAGCGGCCGGGCGCCATATTTAGGATCAAATCCTTTTTTAGCTAAATATTTTTGAGCCTTAATTAAGACCTTAAGATCAATATTTTTTTGAGCTTTTAATCTCTTGGCGACTTGCTCTAATTGCAAGCCGACTATCTCACTAATATTCTCTTCGTTTAAAGCGTGGAAAAATATTGTGTCGTCAATCCTGTTTAAAAACTCCGGTTTAAATTGCTCTTTTAGCAGTTTCATTACCCTGTCTTTAACACCGTCTGTTTTCTGCTCAGAATTACCAAAACCGATTTCGTTTTCAGAATTTAGGATAATGTCAGAGCCAACATTAGAGGTTAGAATAATCACTGTATTTTTGAAGTTTACTTTTCGTCCTTTGGCGTCAGTTAAATGACCGTCGTCAAGAACTTGGAGTAGCATGTTAAATACATCAGGATGGGCCTTTTCAATTTCATCAAAAAGTACAACAGAGTATGGACGGCGTCTGATTTTTTCGGTTAATTGACCGGCTTCGTCGTGGCCAATATATCCCGGAGGAGACCCAATCATTTTGCTAACACTGTGTTTTTCCATGTACTCGGACATATCAACTCGAACTAGCGACTCCTCGTCGTTGAACATAAATTCGGCCAGGGCTTTGGCAAGCTCCGTTTTACCAACCCCGGTTGGGCCCAAGAATATAAATGATCCAATCGGTCGCCTTTCTTCCGATATTCCGGCTCTTGACCGACGCAGGGCATTACTGACTGCACCAATGGCTTCGTCTTGGCCAACAATGCGCTCCTTTAGATTATTTTCCATGTGAGCCAACTTTTGCATTTCGCTCTGCAACATTTTAGAAACCGGCACACTTGTCCATCTTGAAACAATTGTCGCAATTTCTTCCTCACCAATTTCTTCTTTAAGAAGCCCGCGTTCTTGTTGAAATTTTCGTAATTCTTCTTGTGATTTTTTAAGTTCGTCACGCTTACTTGGAATGTTGGCGTAACGAAGTTCGGCTACTTTTTGCAGATTACCTTTGCGTTCTTCAATTTCTGATTCATTCATCAGTTTGTCTATTTCGTCTTTTAGATCACGAATTTTTTGAATGATATCTTTTTCATTTTTCCAACGCAGCTCAAGCTCGCTTGATTTTTCTTTTAAATCAGCAATTGATTTTTCAATTTCTTTTAGACGATTTTTTGAAGATTTATCAGTTTCTTTGAGTAGTGATTGTCGTTCAATCTCCAAGCGCATTTCTTCGCGTTTTAACTTATCTAGTTCTTCGGGCATGGAGTCAATCTGCATGCGCAAAGCCGAGGCCGCTTCGTCTATCAAATCGATTGATTTGTCAGGCTGAAACCTATCTGTAATATAGCGGGCTGAAAGTTCGACGGCTGAAACAATGGCTGCATCAGAAATTCTAACTCCATGGTGGATTTCGTACTTTTCTTTAATACCGCGCAAAATAGCAATTGTATCGGTAATTGAGGGCTCCTCCACGATCACTGGTTGAAAACGACGCTCGAGAGCCGCGTCTTTTTCAATATATTTTTGATATTCTTTTAAGGTTGTCGCACCAATAACACGCATTTCTCCTCGTGCTAGCGCCGGCTTAAGCAAGTTAGAAGCGTCCATTGGCGACTCATCGCCTTTACCGGCTCCGACCAAATTGTGAAGCTCGTCAATAAACAAAATCATTTTGCCATCAGACTGCTCAATTTCGCGCACGACCGCTTTTAATCTTTCTTCAAACTCACCGCGAAATTTTGTTCCAGCGACAAGCGCTCCTAAATCGAGCGAAATAATTTCTTTGTTTTTTAAAGTTTCAGGAACATCACCAGCCACAATTCTTTGTGCCAGTCCTTCTGAAATTGCAGTTTTTCCAACTCCAGCTTCACCAACTAAAACAGGATTGTTTTTTGTTCTACGAAGTAAAACCTGCATTACTCGCCTAATTTCTTCGTCACGACCAATCACGGGATCCAGTTTTCCCAGACGGGCGCGTTCGGTAAGATTTAAACTATATTTTTCAAGTGCTTGAAATTTTGTTTCTGGGTCATCTGTGTCTACCTTTTGATTACCACGAACTACTTTTAAGGCTTCGAGTAAATCCTCAGCATCAACTCCGTGGACTGACAAGAATTTTTCAATTTGCTTGTTTTTCATGAGCCCCAACAAAAGATGTTCAGTTGAAATATATTCATCACCAAAATCTTTTGCCAACTTTAAGGCAGCTTGAAGGGCTTTGGCAAGGGAAGGGGAGAGTAAAACTTGACCCATACCTCCTTGGCTAATTCCAAATGATTTTGGTAAGGATTCTAGGATTTGTTGAATTTTATCGCGTAAGCCATCAATGTCAACCTGCATTTTTTCAAAAAGGGTGACTACGATTCCATCGTCTTGATTAGCAAGACTGGCAAGCAAATGAATTGGTTCCACTGCTTGTTGACCATTTTCGTTGGCCAGCATTTGAGCGACATGAATAGCTTCTTGAGATTTTGATGTAAAATTATTTGGCATCATAGCCGATATATATTACCAAATTAGCACTCTGAAGTATAGACTGCTAATTTGTGAAAGTCAAGATATTAAAGTAGAATAATAGCACTATGAATATCAAAAAAGCCATTTTGCTAATAATTACAGTCCTTCTTTTCCATGCCCTGGGGCTTGTTTGGGGATATGAAATGTTTGATTGGTATGATATTCCAATGCATATTGGTGGCGGATTGGCAATGGGCGCACTGGGGCTGGCAATATGGAATGAGGGAATAGAAGATATCAAGTTTAAAGGATCATTAAAAAAACACATTAAGTGGTGGCTTATTCCGTTTGTGGTTTTGGGCTTTGTTTCTTTTATTGGAATTCTTTGGGAACTGCATGAGTATATTTTCGATCAACTTTTTCCAATTCAGATTGGTGATTTTACTAGTTGGAGACAGCCAGATTTAACAGATACGATGATGGATCTACTAAATGATTTAATCGGAGGCGTTGCATCCTTAATTATTTGGAAGAATAAATGATATGCAGACCCATCGACTATTTGATGTATCAATCGATGACATTGATAGCAAAGAGCTCAATCAAAAACTTGAGACATGGGTTTTAAGTGGAAATCATATAATTTTTACACCAAACGCTGAAATGCTTTTGCTGGCAAACAAAGCTCCATGGTTTAAAAAAGTTTTATCAAAATCTGATTTATCAATTCCAGATTCGGTTTCAATCAGATACGCGGTGGCGGCGTTAACCGAGGACAAATTAAAAAATAGACACACCGGCGTTGATACTTTACAAAAAATTATTAAAATCTGTCAGCAGAAAAAAAGAAAAATAATATTGCTTGGCGGAGTTTCAAAAATTGCAAAAAAAGCAATTGAAAATCTGAAAATAGATTACCCGGGGCTTGATATTGAGATGATTGAGACCGGATATGTATCAGTAGATAAAACAGGGAATACTCAAATAGCAAAAGATGTTATTGATAAAATCAATTTGCTAAAGCCTTCGGTCTTAGCAGTTGCTCTTGGTCATGGTAAACAGGAATCGCTTATTGTAAAACATATGCAATATATGGATTTCATAAATGTTGCCATTGGCGTTGGTGGGGCGATTGATATGATTGCCGGTGAAAAGCGAAGGGCGCCAAAACCACTGCGCCAAATGGGACTGGAGTGGTTTTGGCGCGTATTGATTGAGCCAGCTCGAGTTGGTAGAATAGCAAGAGCAGTCATCGTATTTCCATTTGTTGTGGCCTGTGAGGCTATAAAACAGAAAAGATTTTATAGAGCAATTGTTCGAGTAATACCAGAAGTATTTAAACAATTATTTTCAAATAAGCAAATATGAAACCAGCTAGAACAAGAATTGCACCGAGTCCAACCGGTTACATGCATGTCGGAACATTGCGCACAGCCTTATTTAGTTATTTTTTAGCACATCAAACCGGTGGGCAGTTTATTTTACGCATCGAAGACACAGATAGAACAAGGTTTGTTGAAGGCGCCACTGAAAGTTTAATTAAGACTTTTAAAGATTTAGGAATTGAGTTTGATGAAGGCCCTTTTGTCCAGTCTGAAAGATTGACAGAATACAAAATTCACGCTGACAGACTTTTGGCAGACAGCAACGCTTATTATTGTTTTTGTTCGCGTGACCGATTAGAGGAAATGCGCAAGCAACAACAAGAAACAAAGCAAACGCCAAAGTATGACCGAGCTTGTTTAAAATTAACATCAGATGAGATTCAGAAGAAATTAGATTCCGGTGAAAATCATGTAATTAGAATGAAGATTCCAGAGGGGGAAACAATTGTAAAAGATTTAGTCCGAGGAAATGTAAAATTTAATCACAGCGATATCGATGACCAGGTGATTGTAAAATCTGACGGCTATCCAACTTATCATTTAGCTGTAGTTGTTGATGATTTTTTGATGAATATCACCCATGTTATTCGCGGGGAAGAGTGGCTACCGTCAACGCCAAAGCATATTATTTTGCAAAAGATGTTTGATTTTGATATTCCCCAATTCGCTCATGTGCCACTTCTTTTAAATCCTGATAAAACAAAGTTATCAAAACGACAAGGTGATGTAGCAGTTGAAGATTATCTAAAGAAAGGATATCTACCTCAGGCTCTTATAAACTTCATTTCAACTCTTGGCTATAATCCAACGGGGGACAGGGAAGTTTATACCATGCAGGAGCTGATAGATCTTTTTGACATCACTAAAGTAAAAAGTAGTGGAGCGGTCATGAATATAGAAAAGTTAGATTGGATGAACAATCATTATATTAAAGAATTATCCGATGAAGAATTGTTTGTGATGGCGAAACCATTTTTAAGCATGGAAATTGATAAAACAATACAAAAGGCATTACTTATTGAACGCGAAAGAGTTAATCGACTTGAAGAGCTTGAGGAAAAGATTACGCCATATTTGAAAGCTACAAGTTATGCGAAAGAATCATTGATTTGGAAAAAAGCTGATGCCCTTGATGCAAAAAAGAATTTAGAAGGAGTGCTCGGAGTTATTGAAAATCTAAACGATCCAGATTTTGATAAAATAGAAACACTAGAAGGGGAGGTAAAAAAATATATTGAACGCGAAGGATTGCAAAACGGAAATGTACTTTGGCCACTACGAGTAGCACTATCGGGTCAAGAAAAATCTGCCAGCCCGTTTGAGCTTTTATGGGTTTTTGGACGTGAACAGGGGATAGAGCGTATTAAAAAAGCAATTTCTTTGTTATAATTAAATTAATGAAAATCAGAAGTAAAATAGCTTGTTTAATGCTTCTGTGCATTTTAGGGTCGCTCTTTGGCGATAATAATTTTAGTTTGGCACAACAGGCTGGTGACATAAACGAACTTCAAGATCAGATTGATGTTAAAAAAGCTCAAATCGATCAAATAAACGATAAGATAGATGAGTATCGAACCAGAATAAATCAATATTCAAATCAAGCGGCTAGCTTGATGGGTGATGTTGAAATGATTGAAAATCAAATCGCGCTAGCACAGCTCGATATTCAATCTACCGAAATTGAGATTGAATCTCAACAGATGGAAGTTCAATTATTAGAGCAAGCTATAGAAGAACAAGAAAGCAAAATAGTGCGGCAAAGAGAAATTTTGGAAAACATGATTTTTGAATTAAATAAAAACGATGGCATTGGTTTTGTTGAAGTTTTATTTGGCGCCGGGGACTTTAACGAATTGTTTATGGCAGTAAAGGATTTGGAGACTGTAAACGCTGATTTGCAAAATGCGCTTAATGAAACAAAAGCCACAAAAGAAAGTTTGGGCGCCGACAAAATTGAACAAGAAGAAAAGCTAGAGAACCTAGTCGCTTTGCAAGAGTCGCTCAAAAATCAAATTGAGCAAATGGAACATCAAGTTGGAGCTAAATCGGTTCTGATCGCACAGACGCAAGACTCAGAAAGTGAATATAGAGTTTTGATGAGCGAGTTGCGTCAAGAACAGCAATATATTTCAAATCAAATTAATACCTTGCAGTCCGAGATGTCAGGGAAACTTGATGACCTTGATGAGCTAGGGGACTCGACTTTAATAAGCTGGCCAACTCACGGAATTATCACAGCAATATTTCATGACCCAAGTTACCCATTCAGACACTTATTTGAACATGGTGGGCTTGATATTGCGGTTCCAACTGGTACGCCGATTGAGGCCGCAGCCCCAGGCTATGTTGCCTGGGCCCGAACCGGAGCATCTTACGGTAATTATGTAATGATAATTCACGCCAATGGCTACGCAACTCTTTATGCTCACTTGTCGAGCTTTAATGTTTCAGCTGACCAGTTTGTGTCCCGCGGGCAGGTGATAGGGTATTCGGGTAGCACCGGTCTTTCGACAGGGCCACATCTTCACTTTGAAGTGAGGGTAAATGGTATCCCGGTTAATCCGCAATCCTATCTAGTGGACTACTAAAAGTAGAGTGGGCGTTTTTCGTTTTACGACTCATGCAGGTGGGTACATGGGTAGGCGACAAAGTGGCTAGTGATTAGTGCTTAATGGCTCGATAGTCATTTAAAAAAAGGGAAATGTATAAAATCTGCCACCTGAAAACTGCTCTTTCTATGTAAGTTAAGCCATAATTCTGTCATGGTTGGTGTGTAACTAATAACTGCCA
>PFJC01000044.1 GCA_002782865.1 Candidatus Uhrbacteria bacterium CG_4_10_14_3_um_filter_41_21 | reverse complement strand
CACCTCACCCGTCATGAACAGAGCAAACGACTCTACAAGCTTCTAACGGAATTTGGTGGCAGAAGTTAGACATTCCCCAAAAATAAAACGAGACTAACCAAACAATAAGCTAATCTCGGGACCCCGTTAAGCGAGGCGGTTCCACCCGAGTTGGGTACTTAACTTTCTCATCAAGTACTCCACTCATTTCTCGCAGAATCGGCTGCGCCCGTTCGCTCGCAGGTTGGTGAGGTCCGGTCAATGCGACTAACTCTATTTTACCTAAAGCGTTGCGCCTGTCAATCTATTCAATTAATTTGGGCAAATCTCGTCTAGTTTTTCCTTTAATTCAGCTAGACGATCATCGGATCCAGCGTTAACTGCGTCTTCGTCTCCATCAATATTCCCTAATTGATTTGCAGTTTGAGTAATCAAATCTCTAATTTCGGCCACGGCCTCAGACGATGGCTCGGCTACATCAAGCTGGCCAATCATAGTCTCGATGTTTTGTATAACTTCATCAACTGGTGTTACATCAAATTCCGTATCTTCATTCATATTATTAGTATACAACAATTATTTTTATATGATCTTTTAGTGACGGAATTCGTTTCAACCAAAATGGTGTAAATGTAACATTAACTTTTTCAATCAGTGCTGATGATTCTAGCAATGTTATTACTTCGTTTGGTGATCTGCCAAGCAATCGCTCTTTGTCCAAAACATCACTGGTTGAAGAAACTACAGCTACGCCGTCTAAGTAAGCGCCGAGTACTGCACTTTCAGAATCAGCGTCAATGGATCTTATCTCTAGCTGTAATCCGTCTCCTGCAATTTCTACTACCTCATAGTCATTAGAAACCGAAGCCTGCAGACTAGCCTCCATATATTGCTCAACCACACTGCTGTCATAAAAAACTCCGGTTACATCAGCTGTGATTGAAACTATGAACGACCCAGCCTCTGTCCCTGGCTCAGTGTCCGAAACCCGCTCAATTATTTCAAGATTATAAACTGCGCCATCAAAAGTTTTTGTATCAACATTTTTGGCAATTTCTGTTTTTGCTCCTTCCAGCATTTCATCACTTAATTCCAAAACCGCCATTTCTAAATCTTGTTCTGTTAGACTGCGAACATACTCTACTCCACCAGTCATCGAGTCAACGCTAACTGCATAAATAACTTCTTGGAGTGAGGCTGATAGTCCTGGAATTGTAAATTGAGATGGGCCAATCTCACCGGTTACGCCAGCTTCATCAGCGTGAACAATGGCATCAACCTGCCCGCCGGCCGGTACAACTGTCGGCTCGTCCAGCCTGAATAAAATTCCTTCTTCAGACAATACTCGAGTATTTACAACCAAAGCCTGGTCACTATTTGTTTCATTGATAAGTGTAACAGTTCCGCCTGCCTTGCCTTCTTGAGCCACCGCACCCTCTTCTGGCAATGCAAAAGATCTAGATTGTGAAAAAGACTCTAAAATCACATAACCTGTAACTTGGCTATCATTTATAGCCTCCGGTACTACCTCGATACTGGTCTCTGAGCTAACTACCTGCAGAACTGGAGTAATTTTGATAGTTGCTGCCGAGATTGATAGATAAAGGACAAAAAGTAAAAGAATAAAGGAGATTATAACAAAAAAAATCGCAATTTTTTGGTACACTCTCAAAGAACGTGACAATGGTTTTTTACCGGCATTTTCGCTTGATTTGCTCATATGTACAGATTTTACACGGTCTAGCCCGTGGCGTCCAATGATTGACAAGATAACTTTTTTCTGCCAAAGTGACACCTAATCCTCAACCTGGAGAAAACAATGGGCCTGGAAAAAGTCAGCCTCCGTGGTCGGAGGTTTTCAATTCAGTTCTTTTCTATCATGCAAGAGTTCGGAGGGGTGATTCCCTGGCTGGATGGCATGGACGAGATGAGATTCGCCACTGACGGGCACTGGTTCCAGGATGCGATGAGGTCTCGGTTTGGTGGAGAAGTGACTCCGTACCAGTTTGTCGCAGATGATGACGCTAGCACCTTTGTCGGCGGGATCCTGCACTTTGACAAAGCGCCCGAACGGATGCGTGATTGTCAAAATCTCGCGCTCGCAGAATATCTGGAAGCTAAGGGTGTCAACTTCATCAGTTGCCTGCAGGTTCGCGATCCTATGCAAGGCCGTGGTCTCGGATCTGCAATGACGCGCCGAGCAATCGACGTCATCATCAAGAAACACGGTCCGGTGTGGGGTGTCGTATCCAATCCGAAACTTCTGCCCTGGTACGTGGCACTCGGAGCCAACACTCCGAGCCCGCCCGACAATCGTGACAGTCTCTGGATCGTCGACTGGTCACACTCCGCCCGATGAGCCTCTCGCCTGTCGGGTAGCCTGTCCCGCACCAACTCGTGGTGCGGGCTCATTATTTATAACAAAACACCCAGCGATTTATCGCGGGTGTTTTCTGACAGTGCTACCGACCCTCATCTATTTATTTATACAAAAAAACAGAGCAACAGTCAAGGAGTTTAGTGGCGGACCTGCAGGAATTCGAACCCTGACTACCAACTTGATGAGGGTCGGTAGTGCAACCCGCCAGGCCCACCATAAACAAAACACCCCACAGCCCGACCAATGTCGAGTGGGAGTGTACATTTACACACATCATTATCTTTGCCTCTCGTCAAGTGCTGTTGTTTATAACCGCCTCGATTTCGCTCATCACCTCGTGAGTTTTGTGAATTGAATATTCTGTGGCGACTTTGCGCATTTGTCCATCAGACTCAACTAAAAGATAAACACGCTCACGCCCTGGGTTGGCCTTAAAAATATCGCGCAAAGTCGAAATTGTACCATTGGTGGGTTTGGCATTCAGACGGATAATAACCTCACTTTCATTTTGCACGGGCGTATTGTCATACGCCCCTACGGCATTACCACCAACAGCATTGCCACCGATTGGACCATCCTCAAACCAAGCATCATCTTGTAGCATTTGGACAACGCTTGGAATTTCTTTTTCAGAAAAAGTTGAAAGTTTGTCGCACAAAATAGAATACTCATTTTGACCGTCGCGCTCGCGTATAGAAACCTTGCCCTCAATCAAAACAAATTTTCCTTCGTCAATAATCTCACGGACCCGCGCATAAATCTTTGGAAATATTACAACCTCAAGCGGTCCGGTAGTGTCTTCAATACGCATAAAAGCCATTGGCTCCTGTTTCTTTTTGGTTAAAATCTGTTTCTTAGGACCAATCACTCCCACTACTTTTATGATTTCGCCGTCCGGTTTTGATGGGATTGAGGCACACTTTGTAATTTTCTCTCCAAACAAATCTTTAAATATTTGAGCCGGATGGTCAGACACATAGATTCCTAAAAGCTCGCGCTCCCAGGCTAAAATCTGATCACGCGAAATCTCCGTCCCAACTCTTAAGCTTAATTTTGATTCTGAAATATCTGGATTTAAATCAAACATGCTAACCTGATTTTGCTCTTTATCTTTTTGCGCCTGTTTATTGAACATCAAAAGTTGATCAATGTTTGCGATTAAAGTTGATCGTTTTTCAAATCTATCCAGCGCCCCTGACTTAATCAGCGCTTCAATACTCTTTTTATTAAAATGTTTAGAAGACACTCGGGAGACAAAGTCAGCCAAATCCACAAACAAACCGTTATCTTTTCTTTCTCTCACCAGCGCCTTGGCGACTTCAGCCCCAAAGTTTTTAATAGCCGAAAGTCCCCAACGAATATTATTTGTACTTGGAACAACCGCAAAACCGGGGAAAGATTCGTTTACATCAGGTGGCAAAACCTTTATTCCCATGCGCTCGCATTCCTCAACCTCGATTGTAATACGATCGATTGTGCCGATATCCGAATTCATAAGTGCGGCCATAAACTCTGGCGGAAAATGGGCTTTCAAATAGGCGGTTCTGTAAGCAATCGTTGCATAACAAGCGGCGTGGGACTTATTAAATCCGTAAGCAGCAAAGTCTTCCAGCTTTTGAAAAACAGCTTCGGCAATTTTCTTATCAACATTATTGGCAATGGCACCATCGACGAACTTAATCTTCATTTTTGACATCAACTCAGCAATCTTTTTTCCCATTGCTTTACGCAAAGTATCAGCTTCTCCTCCAGTAAACCCGGCCATATCTTTGGCAACTTGCATTACCTGCTCCTGGTAAACCGGGATTCCGTAAGTAGCTTTTAGCGCATCTTCAAGAAGTGGATGTTCATAAGTGATCTTTTCTTTGCCATGTTTTCGTTTAATAAAACTATCAATAAACTGCATCGGCCCTGGTCGATACAAGGAAACCATAGCAATAATATCTTCCATGCTTGATGGCCTGAGGTCGCGAATGTATCGTTTCATTCCGTCTGACTCCAGTTGAAAAACCCCAGTTGTTTCACCTCGACCTAAAAGCTCAAAAGCTTTTTTATCGTCTAGCGAAATATTATCCATGTCCACCGTTTGCCCATGAACAGCTTTAATGATCTCAAGAGCATCTTGAATAACAGACAGGTTTGATAGTCCTAAAAAGTCCATCTTAACCAACCCAACCGCTTCGGCTGAGTTAAGAGAATACTGAACCACAAGCGCCATGTCCTCGCGCTGACCGGTTTGAAGAGCCGTGCGTTCTACAAGTGGCACATCGCCTATTACAATTCCACAAGCATGCTGACTGGCGTGTCTTGGGTTTCCTTCTAATTTTTGCGCCAATTCAACCACCCTTCGCGCCATTAGGTTTGAAGTTACCAAATCACGCAAATCAGGATGTTCACGAACTGAATCCGCCAGCTTTTGATATTTTCCCTGAACCGGTGGCGGAACACACTTGGCAATCAAATCCGCCTCTTCGTAACTTAGTCCCAATACTCGAGCCGTATCGCGTACAGCCGCTCGTGGCATCATCGTCCCAAAGGTAATTATTCCGGCAACTCTGTCAGCACCATATTTTTCTGTTACATATTGCAAAACCTCGCCTCGCCTGGAGTCAGCAAAGTCCATATCAATATCAGGCATGCTGATACGATCCGGATTTAAAAATCTTTCAAAAAGCAAACCGTATTCTAAAGGATCAATATCTGTAATGTTTAGCGCATAGGCGATAATGGATCCTGCCGCACTGCCACGACCGGGCCCAACTAAAATTCCCTGTTCTTTTGCCCAACGAACAAAGTCCTGCACAATAATAAAGTAAGAAGCAAATCCCATTCCTGTCATTACTCCATATTCATATTCAAAGCGTTCCTTTATAGCATCTGTTATTTCTGGGTAACGCCTTTTTAAACCCTCCCAAGCGAGCTCGTGCAAATAATCATTGTCACTCATGCCTGCAGGCATTGGAAAAATCGGCAAGTAATTATGTCCCAGGTCCATTTCAAAATTTACTCTATCTGCAATTTTTTTGGTGTTTTCAAGCGCTTCTGGTAAGTCGGCAAAAGCATCAATAATCTCCTGTGGATGTGACATTGAAAGATCAACATCTTCAGTATTAGTTCGACGGAAATCATCTAAAGTACGGCCACGCTGAATGCAAAGTTGAGCTTCGTAACCTTCCTGATCGCTTGGATCAAGATAAAAAATGTTTTTAGTCACCACCATCGGGGTGCCGGTTTGTTGCGCAAAAATTTTAACTTTTTCGTTTGCCTCAACTTGCCTTGGGAAATCTGGATGATGGATGAGCTCCAGATAAACATTTTCTTTGCCAAATATTTTTTGATAATCGGCCAGGGCTGATTTAGCCTTATCTTCATCTCCGATTAAAAGCTTTTCCGCAATCTCACCCTTCACTCCACCGGTTAAGGCAATTAAACCTTCGCCGTGTGCCTTTAATAATTCCTTATCAACTCGAGGCCGATAATAAAATCCATCTAAAAATCCGGCTGTTGAAATCTTAAGTAGATTTTTATAACCCGCTTGGTTTATTGCAATTAAAGTTAAGCGGTAATTTTTGTTATCAATACTTGGCCGACGGTCTGTCATGCGGTCGAGCGCCACATAAACGTCCAGCCCGATGATTGGTTTGATTTCCGCTTTTTGACATTCTTTATAAAACTCAACTGCACTGTACATGACAGCGTTATCGGTTAATGCAAGCGCGCTGGCTCCCTGTTCTTTAGCACGCGCCACAAGCTTCTTGGGGCTAGCAAGCGCCTCAAGGAGCGAATAGTGCGAATGCACATGGAGGTGAACGAAGTCTTGTGGATTCATGAAAATATTTAAGGGTAACAGAGGTTAAAAGAGTTAAAGGGGTTTTACCTCGACATATCACCCTTATTACTCATGTCATTCCTTGTATCCTCAAAATCTTACCAAAATTACTGTGAATAGGCGAATATATGCAGTTATAGTTGACAAGACCTTTTTTTATGCTATTATTTGCAGTCGATTCTGTTTGGGCACAATGCCGAAACAAATCGCTCCATGCGACTAGCCCGGGAGGCAAAAATGTCGCGTTTCATGCTCCTGCTCCTCGCCCTGCTCACCCTCTTCTTCGCCACCCCGGCGATGGCCGACATTCCACCGAGGATCGGTGCCATGCCGATCTTGCCGGTAGTCGGCAAGGTGACAGCGCTGTCCACCGTGAAGATCGCCGCTTCCGGCCAGCTCTGCACAGAAGGACTCGTCCAATTCCTGCCCAATTTGGAGGCGATGCCCGACATCACCTCCAGCTTCCCGGCGGCGGTGGTGCAGACCGCCAGCTGGTGTCTGGTTGTCCCCCTCCCCGAACCCGGGTGGAGTCAGACGATCGGACTCTGGACGGTCACGCTCTCGACCACCGGACCGGTGGTCGCGGGGTACAGGAACGCCTTCGAGGTCAGCCTCTGGTGGTACTCAGAGGATCTCCAAGTTGGTGACGAGATCACCATCCAGTGGGATGACATCAACCCCCGCTGGAAGGCGACGATCCGTCGCCCCGTTCCTCCCATCACGGAAGAGTAGCTCACCGCCACTCTTCCGCTCCGCCCGCGTGCCATGTACGCCGGGCGGATTCTTTTTTATGCCCCAACTTTCTGTATGCCAAGAGGCGCGCGGCAACATTTTGCCGCGCGCCTCTTTTTATAAACTTTTTTTAAGCTGCTTGGTCTAAATCGTCATCAAGTCCCAATCGTGTTCTGCCTGAATCCGGAACATCAAATTTAGCTGGTCTCTCGTCTGGCTTAGAAGGTTCATAACTTTCCTCATCAAATTGCGTCCTCACACTTGCAAAAGGTGTACCAATCTCAGTTGGTTTATTGTACGCAATCTCTTGAGTTGGATCACCCTCAAGTTCAGTTTTTTTGATAATAAGATTCTATCCTTAGCACGCTCAACTTTAGCGTCAAATCCGGGGCCACCAATCTGAGTCTTACCTCTATCGGCAAAAGCCTCATCAATAAGTAATTTAACTTTATCAATATCTAATCCAGAAAAAGATTTATCGCCAACCAAGCCACCAATAAAATCAAGCTTCCATCTGCCATCTTTTTCCATTTTAATTGTAGCCGTATTATTGCTATCTGGAATGCGCAACACCCATTCACCTCCTTTCATTTCCAAATCCAGACCTCGTTCGTCACGGATCTCATAAAGCTTTGAAATAGCTTCAGCCATTGGATCGTAAGTTTCTCTCATACTAATTTTTATCTTTTAACGAATCAGCAGCCGACTTAACATGATTAACCAGCTTGGAAAGATGTCCACTACCGAGTTCAAACTTTGATTTAATTCCCTGCAAAGCCTGCTCCACTTTTTCTACCTGCCATTTTAACTCCCGCATTAAATCATTTACAGACTTAAGAACAGAAGTAATTTGATAGATAAACCAGCAGACAAAGGCTGTTACCCAGAGCACGCAAAAGGCGAGCACTATGTAAAAAATATCAGTTGTTTCAATCATATTAGATTGGGTTAAAAGGGTAAAAGGGGTAACAAGGGTAACAAAAGTTAAATAAGGAATAGGAAAAAATTCATTTAATACTCTGAATTGCGCGCTCTAATAAGAAAGCAGTTTTCCTCCTTGTTTCTTCGATATTATTATACTGTTGATTATCCAAGTAGCCAAGCACGCGTTCTGTCCGACGTCAAATGCGACATGGGCTCTATGTAGTAGATTGTTTAGCAAATTCTTTTGGCGTCATCATGTTTAGTGAAATATGA
>PFJC01000017.1 GCA_002782865.1 Candidatus Uhrbacteria bacterium CG_4_10_14_3_um_filter_41_21 | reverse complement strand
CCGCTATGGAAGACCCCAATGCCAAGCATTGGGGCGTGACCATATATTTATCTTTCCTCTGATTGCTCCTGAATATACTTCTCTATTGTTTCTTTAGTTAAACCTGGACCGCATGATCTTACAAAATATCCTTGTACCCACACTTCGCCTCCCCAGTACTGACGTTTGAGATCAGGATAATATTTTAATATTGCTTTCGTTGATATTGATTTTAATATTTGGCCGGCTCGTGCAGGAGCAATCCTCGGAGGGGCGGTCAGTGTAAAATGTATGTGATCACTTAATAATTCTATCTCTCCGATCTGCATGTCGTACTGTTCGGCAATTTGAATAAATAGGCGCTTTACTTGCTCGCATCTCATGCTGTCACGCCAGATGTGTTTTCTATACTTTGTACTCCACGCATAGTGATACCAAAGATCATAACGCGCATGAGATGTCCTTCTTACAACCATAGGACTCAACCTTAAAAGGAACGCGCCTATTTGTCCAAATTGCCGTTGCGCTATCCTTCCCCAATGCCAAGCATTGGGGCTTGTCGCGCTGCTTTGTCAATGATTTGTACTAAAACGATTCAAAGTAAAGCCCCGACCGTGGAGGTCGAGGCTTTACTTTTTCTTATTGTCTATCGGCCCAATCTCTATTGACCTATCTTTTAAAACGGTGGTTCGGCTGCGGATGGGGCTTTGGTTGCGGTTGCTAGTACCGGCTTGATGTCGATTGTCTCCCCGCCCACAACGACCGTTCCCGTGATTTGATAATCGGCCTCAGCAGCGATTGTCCACAAAATTGTATTCACTGATGTTGGGCTGGAAGTTTCGTGGATTATCTCCGAAGCACCTGTCCAAAGATTGTTGGCGGTCAGTGTTAAGGCGGATACTTCAGAAACATTAGAGATTTCAACTACTACCGTGTAGGCGTCACCGGTCATTTCAATCTCCTGGCCAGAAAATGGGTTGGTGATTCTGGCGCTAGCGCTAGCGCCCGCTTCAGTAACATTGATATCAACCTCATCACCGCTTGAATTGTCTATGTTGTCATAAGCAATTACCTTAAGGGTATGTGAACCCACATTTACCCAGCTTGGTAGAGTGATGTTAACGCCTGAGGAGCTAGAGCTGGTTTTAATTGTGGTGCCATCAATTTGATATTCAATTCTACTAATGCCACGCGGAGCGCCGGCTTCGATGTCTACTTTAAACTCACGACTAAGATCATCATTTTTTTCAGGAGAATCAATTTTAATCTCCGGCTCATTGGCTTTTATGTGTAAGTCATCTTCCTCGGTCGGCACTTCACAAGCCTCCAGTGGCGCTTCGCCGTCTTTCAGTTTGTCATTGTAGGTTGTGATGTAATTTTGAACGGCCGTTTCCCAAGTAGTGTAGGCAGAATCGCGTTCGTTTTCTTCCGGCACCTTGCCTTTTGGATCACTCGGAATCACATAGTGCAATATTGTGTGATATTCACCGCAATTTTTTTCTTCACGATAACTTTCCGGAGTTCTGTCGGTCGCCAGTTTGCCCGAAGCTTTATCAATCACAACTAGTTCGCTTGGGATTTCTCCATCCAAAATCGCTTTACCTGTTGTTGGAATTTCAGGAGCGGTAAAATATTCAACCGCCGTGCCTTCAAGCGCTGATTTCATAAATTCATTCCAAACTGGAGCTGCAACCGTTGATCCACCCGATCCTCGGTTCATTTCCGATCCGTCAGTGTTACCGGTCCAAACGCCGGCCACAAGCGACGGCGTGTAACCGATTGTCCAAGCGTCGTTATAATCGTTAGTGGTTCCGGTTTTGGCCGCTACGGGGCGCGTGCCCAATGTCAAATAGCTACCGCCGCCAAAGAAGGGCGCGCGGGCGACATCATCTGAAAGGATATTGGACATCATCCTTGTAATATTGGCGTCAACTACTTGTTCGCCCTTGTTGTCTTCGTATTCTTGTAGAACTTCACCGTTTGAATCTGTAACTTTTAGGATAGAAATTGGCTCGCGGTAAGTTCCTTCTGAAGCAAAAACACTGTAGGCGGAAACATGATCAAGCAGCGTTACTTCGGCTCCACCTAAAACCATGGATAGACCAAAGCGTGACCTGTCGGCAAGAGTCGAATAGCCAAGTTTCTCAGCAAAATTAATAGCAGAGTCTACTCCAATCAAGTAAATCATTTTAACAGCCGGAATATTAAGCGACCCCTGAATCGCTTCGCGGATTGTCACCGGCCCGTGTTCACCTAAATCGTAGTTTTTTGGAGTGTAGGCGCCGGTTGAGCTTGGGAAAGTTGTGACAACATCCCAAAGGATTGAATCGGGAGTGTAGCCCTTTTCAAATCCAGCCGCATATATAATCGGTTTGATGCTTGATCCCGGTTGAAGCGGTTGAACGGTCACATTAATCTTTCCATCAATTTCATCGTCGCTATAATCTCGCGACCCGACCATTGCCAGGATATGACCATTTTTAGGATCAAGTGCTACAAGACCGGAGTTATTAAATCCATATAATTCTCCGCGGGCTTCGTAGTTGTTTACAATTGCTTCTTGCGCGGCCACCTGCATATCGTAATTGATGGTTGTAATTACGGTTAGTCCGCCTTGTTCAACTTCTTTGGTTGTATATTCTTCTTCTAATTGTTCCTTTACCCAAAGCACAAAATGGGTGGCGTTGGTGTCTTCAATTTCCAAATCAATGGCTGTGTCTTCGCCCATGGCAGCGTCTGCTTCTTCTTGGGTGATGTATCCAAGTTCGGCCATATCACCTAAAATCCAATCGCGTCTTGATTTTAGTTCGTCTGGATTGTTTAAATAATAAGTTGTGGCTTGTGGAATAGCGGCTAAAGTTGCTGACTCGGCTAAAGTAAGCTCAACGGCGGGTTTATTAAAGTAGGTTTCGGCTGCAGCCTGGATTCCGTAGTTTCTAGATCCGTATGGAATCTCGTTTAAATACAGCTGCATTATTTCGTCCTTGGTATAGCGACGCTCAAGCGCTACTGCCAAAATCAATTCTTTGAATTTACGAGTGAATGTTTTCTCGTTTGTCAGAATCGCGTTTTTTACTAACTGTTGAGTGATGGTCGAGGCTCCTTGGTTCCGGCTAAGGGTGATGACATCAACAAAAATAGCACGGGCGATTCCCTTGAAATCAATTCCACCGTGGTCGTAGAATTTTCTATCTTCGGCAGTTAGCGTCGCCCAAACAACATACTGCGGGATTTCATCAAGTGTTACCAAGGTTCGTTTTTCTTCACCGGCAATCTCGTAAAGCAGGTTTTCGCCAGTGTTGTCGTAGATTTTTGTAGAAAGCGGAATCTCCCTAATGCTTAGGGAGTTTGGATCTGGCAGGTCGCGAGATAGCCAAGCAAAGGCACCCAAGGTGAAAATGCTTCCGAACAAGGCTAAGGCGATAACCGCCAAAACTGCGTTTTTAGCCAAAGCTCGTTTATCTAGTTTTGATGCGCCCGAAGTTAAGCCTAGTAATTTATTTTTCCAAAATCTCTTTCTTGAGCCCCAAGAGTGTTGAGTAACGCGTTTTTGGTTCCTCATATTTTTAGCTTATAGCTTTTAGCTTATAGCTTTTAGGCACGTTGATTAAAAAGCTATCAAACTATCCAGCCGATTGACAAGAACATTATATAGAAAATATCGGTTTTTGACAAAAAAAATCGTTGGTTTTTTTAGGCTAAAAATAGCTAAGTTTTGGACTTTTACATTGACAAAAAGGCAAAAATGTGGTATCTTGTAATCCTCTCGTAAGGCGAGGGATTTTTTATTACCCGGCAAAGTCGGGGCTAAATCCTTAACTGGCGAGTCGATTGAATGAAAAATTATATGACTATTTTGTCTTTGAACAAATTGGGAAAAATTCTTAAAAAGTCACCACTTGAGTGTACCCTTATTGGTATTGTGGTCCTAGTATTAGGATACGCTACCTTGCCAGAAGAAGCTCAGGCTGACGTTGACTTTAGTTTTGCAAACGATGCAATTTCCCTTGAGATAAAGGCGATTCAAAACGAGTTTGCAAACTACGGCATTCTTCCGGAATCAGGTGAGCGCGGCCCATCATATACAATGACCGTGTCATCCACTGCTTATAACTCGCTTCCCGGTCAAACCGACTCAACACCCGACGTTACAGCCTCAGGAACAAAAACACGACACGGAGTTGTGGCGGCAAACTTTTTGCCGATTGGTACTCGAATTAAAATCCCGGAACTCTACGGAGACCAAGTCTTTATTGTGGAGGACCGCATGAACCCCCGTTATTGGTACAAGGTCGATATTTGGATGGAAGACTATGATGATGCTATTCAGTACGGAGTGCAAAACATCGAAATCGAAGTTTATCCAAACTCATAAATAAAGCAAAAGACAGCCTACGGGCTGTCTTTTGTATTTAGGCAATTCATGCTAATCTATAAGTATAATCTAACATTTGCATATGAAGAAAATATTACTATTTCTAGGAGCCTTAGCACTAATTGGTGCCGATTGCATTGGGGGGACAAAGACAGTTGAGGGGGATTGGTATTTGGCTTTTGATTTGCCATCAGATTGGGTAATGACCACGGTCTATTCCGAAGGTACAATGCCGATTGGGCTGGACGGTGTTAGTCTTGAAGATTCAGAAATCTATCTTCAAAGCTCATCTCTGCATATGATTTTTGACGATAGCGAAGTTCCGGAAGAATTTGTTGAAAAAGTGGGTGAAGTTAAAAGAGACGACATGACAAGAATTTCGATTTTGCGTCTCTCCTCACGCCGCCATTTGCCGGATGATGTTGAAGACCTGGGTGACGGTTTTTATAAGTTGGGCGACCTGTATTACTTTGAAGGAGAGTCTGGAGACAAATATATGTTTACCGTTGAGCAGATGGGGCAAGACATCTCTGTTGCGCAAGAGGTAATTTTATCAGCTAAAGAAGTGACAGTTAACCAACAGTAATATGGAAATGAGAATTGCACGCTTAGCGTTTGGACTCTGCGTCGTTTTCGCTTTTGCGTTTTTTGGACTAACACTCGAGGCTCAAGCTGCATTAAGCTTTCCGAGTGTGGCTAATCTTAATCCAGGAGATTTGATTAAATCTTCTAACTCGAGCACTGTTTATTATTTTGGAACAGACGAGCAAAGATATGGATTCCCAAATGAAAAAACCTATTTTACTTGGTACGATGATTTTGATGATGTACAAACAATTGCAGTTTCAGAAATGAATTTAATTCCACTGGCAGGAATGGTGACTTACAAACCTCAATTTGGTAGTACGATTTCAACCAGACTTTTAAAGACTCAGTGGAGTAGTGCGGTTTATGTGCCAATTGGAAACGGAATGTTGGCAGCACTTAAAAGTGAATCAACTGCGAAAAGTTTATTTGGATCAGATTGGAAAAGCTATGTAGATGATTTGCCGGATGCTTTTGTGCCACTTTACACAATCCTTGGTGGTAATCTAACCTCTTCCAATACATTTGAAAAAGAATATCATTACACTATTTCAGACGATAAAGAGATTGGGGATGTGACCGGGGTTATGATGTATGTCAGCCCATTGCGTTTTGCAGCGTCAGATGAATCAGTTGATTGCGGCAAAAACTATTGTGCCTACAATGTTGTGACAGTCAACCAGGGTGACACAATCAAATTCGTAAACTATGCCGAGAACGGTTTAACTGTTCGCGAAGCTAATAATCGTTGGACAACAGGAGAAATGGACGCTGAAGATATAGTTGTTTTGACGATTGCCGATAGACCCGGAACATATTATTTCTACGCCGATGAAGATGACGACATGATAGGCAAATTGATTGTTAAGTAGGCTAAATATAAAAGAATCCCTGCGGGGGTTCTTTTGTTAGCTCAATATTGATCAAATCCTCGATTTTTGCTATATTTGCTCGGTTAGTATCTGGCCTGGTGGCGAAGTGGCTAACGCAGCGGTCTGCAAAACCGCGATCCGCGGGTTCGACTCCCGCTCAGGCCTCCATAAAAACGGCGTTCAAGCGGCGTTTTTATGTTGCTCGTGTTTCCTGCAAAATCCTAACAATTGCATCGAGCGGTAAAGAAGCTAGGTTTTTTGGAACTATTTCGACTGTACATTTCATTACATCTGGATGCATACCTTCCACCAATTCGTTTTTTTTTGCTTCAGGTGCACAGAGGACGATTTCCTCGTAATCGTCATTTAATAATTTTATCAATTTTTTATTGAGTTTTGTGTAGAGCTCTTGAAGTTTATGTTTTTTCATTTCATCAAAATCAGGCGCAGCTGAATGAGGGGTACCAGTTGCTTTAAAATCACCATCATCCTTTGGCATTTCCATGGTAAGCAGTTCGTCTATTTCCCTATCATGCACCCAAAGAACCTTAGCAAGTTCATTATTTGTCACTACAATCAGAGTTTTCTTAGGGTATGGTAGGTAGTGCTGAGATATTTGCATATGATTGTATTATACCTGATTGAATTTATAATATCGAATTTTGAATTTGGAGTTGCAATATCCAGATTCCAGATTCCTCTGCTATACTAAAGACGCTATGAAAGGAGGAATTTTTAAAAAAAGCGCTGTCTATATTCGTGAAATTGTTTTTGGTTTCGAAGACAGTTTGGTTTCCACGCTTGGCGCTATAACCGGTATCGCTGCTGGCACCGGGAGTGGGCCTGTGATAATATTATCTGGAGTTGTTTTGGTTGTTGTCGAGGCGATTTCAATGTCATCCGGAAGTTATCTTTCTTCAAAATCAGCTAAAGAAGTTTTTGATGCCAGACAAGGGCAGGATCATGCCCGAATTTTGCAGGAGCGATTAAACGATGAAGAATCCATGCTTGATGTTTTAAAAAAGAAAAAGTTTTCAGACAAACAGATCGCTCAGGTTTTGGAGGCCTTTGGTCGGGAGCGTAAACTTTGGATGAAAGAGGTGAGTCGGTGCGAACACAGATTACTGCCGGCAACCGGCGGATCACCAATTGTGTCTGGAATTATAATGGGATTGTTTTATATAGTGGGTGGGATGTTTCCCTTGATGCCATATTTGCTGTTTCCAATCGAAGTAGCGATATATTATTCCGTTATAATTACCGGAGTGGTTCTATTTATTCTTGGGATAGTAAAAGCAAAAATTGTTAGTGGACATTGGTTAAAAAGCGGAATGGAAATGACTACAGTTGCCTTAACCGCCACTTTGCTCGGATTTATTATAGGCCGAGTATTGTCTAGTGTATTTGATTTAAGTTTATAAAATGTTTTTACATAAAATCGGTAAAACTCAAGCGCAAAAATTACCAACTGGTTTAAAATGGTTGAATTCAAAGCCGCTCTCCTTGAAATCGTTGCGCGGGAAAGTAGTGCTTTTAGATTTCTGGACTTACTCTTGTGTTAATTGTATTCGAACAATGCCAAGGCTGAAGGCTTGGCACGATCTTTATGCAGATAAAGGATTGGTGATAATTGGAATCCACACGCCAGAATTTGATTTTGAGAAAGATCAAAAAAAAGTCGAAGCTGCCCTTAGGACTTTTGGAATTAAATATCCGGTTGTTCTTGATAGTGATTATAAAATCTGGAATCTTTATCAAAATCGTTGGTGGCCAAGAAAATTTTTACTAGATAAAACTGGCAGTATTGTTTATGACCATATTGGCGAAGGAGGATATGCCGAAACGGAAGCTGCAATTCAAAAGGCTTTAATGGACGCCGGAGCAGAAAACTTGCCGGCAATTGAGCCTGATATGTCGATTGGTGGCGGAATTTGTTACAGAACCACACCTGAAACATATTTGGGATTTTTGCGTGGTCGCTATGCCAATGTGGGCACATTTATTCCAGGTGCGGAAAGTGATTTTACTGATACCTCAATACATGAGGACGATGTCGTTTATTTGCATGGTCATTGGAAGGTTGGAAAAGAAAGCTTAGTGCATACTCGTAAGCTTCCGGCCCCATCGGAATATTTGGTTTTAAAGTATAGTGCTTTTTCGGTTAATTTGGTAGCCGGGTCGTTAAATACAAAAGGAGCGGAGATTGAAATTGAACTAGACGAGCAACCATTGCCGGAAGATATGATGGGAGAAGATGTGGGGATGATTAAAGGCAAGGCAATTTTAAAAATCAAAGAGCACAGAATGTACAGGATTATTGCTTCCGACGCTTATCATCAGGGCAAATTAAAGCTCAAAACCGGTACTAATAATCTGGAGATGTTGGCTTTTACTTTTGGCGGATGCAAGGGGATGTGACAAGGCGGAGTAAGGAGCCAACTGCTTGGCTCCGCACCGTCGTGTTAGTCGTAATGTGCACGAAGTGCACGCCTTACTAGACAATACAGGCCGTAGATGTAGGTGGTATAGAGACACCGTGTGGTTCCGCCTGATATTAGATAAGGACGCAATTCACTGCGTCTATTTTGATCTATAATAAAAAGAATTCGGCATTCATAGCGCATGATTGACTTTGTTATATGAGCAACTTTTTGTCGATCGCAAAAAAGTTGCTCACCTCTGTCCACACTTGCTCTTGATCTAACATTAAAAATTTGGTGCATTATATATGTACTCCCTTTCGTTAAATACGAAATTGGGAGTTTTTAATTAAAAATATTTTGATCAACAAATTGTCGATCGAAAAAAAGTTGCACGAATATGCTTTGGAAAAATTCAAAAACAAGT
>PFJC01000024.1 GCA_002782865.1 Candidatus Uhrbacteria bacterium CG_4_10_14_3_um_filter_41_21 | reverse complement strand
ATACAAATTTCATTTGTGAATTGCTTCGCAATTCCGAACCGCCGTTTGCTTTCCCGAAAAACTGAATTTGAATTTGTCCGTCCTTACGATTTAATTCCGAAATACAGGGCTTTTTGCGAAGCGAGACCCGTTCCCGCATCGCCGTGCGGGATAAACTCCGGCGGGGCGAGCGAACAAACTCTTTCCCCTGAAAATTTGAAATGTCTTGATTGGTCGCAATTGCTGAACGAAGCTCGAACCTATTTTGAACGAAACTCCGATTGATTGCTCCGCCAAAGGCGGAGCAGAAAACCGAACGCTCGGGCGGGCAAAAAGGAAGGGGGTTGGGGGGAAGGAATTTTTGCCCGCCTGCCAATACGCCCGTTTGCGGGGGCGAGCCGCTGGGGATTTCAAAAGGAAAATACGCTTACCCCACCCTCCCGTGCGTGCGCATTTGATTTTTACTCCCATTTTTGGTAACATTGTAGTAGAAGAATTGAAATACTGATGATACTTAAATTCTACTACTTTAGTATAAGCTATGTCAAACATATACAAAACTTTGCGAAAACTGCGCGAGCAAAAGGGGCTAACACAAGAAAAACTCGCTCGTCTCGCTGATGTTTCCAACAATACCGTGATAAAGATTGAGGCAGGCAAGAACAAAAACCCTACGCTCGACACACTCAAGAAAATCGCACAAGCTTTGGATGTTAGCGTTGATGATTTAATTTCATGATTATGAGCGAGCAAGGACCAAAACCCGATACAAAAATTGAGCAGCCCGCTGAAAAGACCGAAATGCCCAAAACCCCGGAACAAGAACGTGCCGAACATATTGGCGCACTCAAACAACAATTAGACGGATATGAGGGGCCAAGCAACGACCGCGAGTTTGAAGTGCGTGCGGACGAAATCCGTCAGCAACATGAGCATGCTTGTGAGGGCGTGCAAATTTCAGATGAAACGAGAGCGCAACTTGATGAGAAAATGAGAAGTGAGATTGCTGGAACCCAAAAAAGGATGAAAGAACATTCAGGACAAAAACAAGAATGGCAAGTGCTTAGCGCGCAAGAATTGATACACACGGCTGGTGGAAAAATAGATTCAAGTGAAAAACCCTACAAACGTTTCAATCCCAAAAAACACGAACGTTTTTTTATTCAAAAAGGAGAACTGAATGATTCAGACGTGGTGTTTAAGGTTGGTGAAGCAAAAGACCGCGACACTGTACAAAATGAGTCGAGAAATCTTCGTGTCATAGAAAATGCGCCCATTGAGGAGGGTCAGAATTTAGATGTGCATTTTGTACGGCAGGTAGGTGATGTATTTGAAGATGACGAAATGGTAGGATTAGCAACCGAATATATTCAGGATGATCCAGAGTTAAAAAAGAGTTTATCCGCTGAACAGAAGGTCAAGATTATTGGGCGAACTATAGAAAGCCTTCAAAAGCTTTCTGTCACGGACAATGCTCGTGAAAGTGGCCTACCATCGCACGATGGAGAAAAAATAGCGCGTGACGCTCAATATTTTCTTGATACTCTTTTGCAAGAAGGTAGGATAGATTCGGAAACGGTCAATGTATTACAAGAAGCATTTCGTGATGCGCTTCCGTCGCTCACAGCCGAACAACCAGTGTTTGTGCATGGAGATGCGCACGGCGATAACATATTTGTGAGTGAGGCGGATAATGGCGAGTTAGATGTTTCTTTACTGGATTTTGAAGGATTGCGTATTTCAAACCAATATCATGATTGGTCAGAGATTCTAAACAAGTCAGCTTTTCTGAAACATGTGCAGGCAAACCGTCCGGAGTTATTTGATCCAATTCGGAAAAATGTTGAAAACATGTGGCTTGATGAGTCGGTCGACTTTGACGAACAAGCCATAATAGATAAAGTGTCTGGGGGTGATCCCGACAAGGCGAGAAATTTTCGGCTCACTCGTGCTTATGACATGCTCACGCGTATTATGAACGATAGAGATTCCGGACACCCAATGGCGCAAGAGAGGGTGAATTTATACCTTGAACAATTGCGTGAATACGGTAAAATATAAAAAGTTTTGATACCTAGTTTACTCTTAACAATCAATATGTGGGAATCGAATCAGGGCCGGGGAGGTCCAGCCGCGGAAGCGGCAAAACAGCACGAGGCAAAAATGGAGCGAGAACGCCAAATCAAAGCAAAAGTGGAAGGGATCAAAGGCAATCCCGGCGAATCTCGTTCTGACGCTGAAATCAGAGCGCAAGCCGAACAAGAATTGGATCAAGGGGTTCAAACTGAGAAGTAGTTCAATTTTGTTGAAATCCCCAGCGGCTCGCCCCCGCAAACGGGCGTATTGGCAGGCGGGCAAAAATGAACCTGCTTCAGGTTCATTTTTGTTTTGCTACAATGGAACTATATGAAAAATCTAAGGTCACTATTAGTTCTCATCCCTTTTCTTTTAATGGGTTTAGGATGCCGGACCGAAGAAGGGGAGGATATAAGCTACGAAGATGATGTTTTTCCGTTGGTTGAAGAAATCGATCGCTCATCTGCAGTCCGTGGTAGTTGTAATATTATCGATGCTTCTAGTACCTGCATTGATTATATTGGCTCAATTTGGACAGATCAGCAGATGGAGTTAAATTGTAGTAGTGTCGGTACTTTCTCAAAAAATTCATGTCCATATGGAGAGCTCGGCGGTTGTTTAAATACACCTGGAACGATTTCAGAAGATGTAATTTGGTTTTATCCATACGGTGGTGAGGCGTTTTCTGTGGAGGATGCTTACTATGCTCGGATGGTCTGTGATGCCTTGGATATTTCAAATTGGACAACACCTGATGCATTATTTTTGACAGAATAACTATGCGCGTTTGGGATATTCATCCAAAATATTTGTGTCGTAAACATCTTCTTGGTGAACATCGTGAGCTTCACGGGCTTTGGAATATCTTAACAAAGCATGATGGAAAGGGTGGCTATTCTCAGCACCCGGAAACTAAATGCTGGGTTGGTAAACTCCGGGCGCTTTATGATCGTCATCAGGCCCTGGTCGAGGAGATGAAAAAGCGAGGCTATAACCACGCGTCAGATCTTGATCAGAGTTTGGCAACAGGGCAAGGCGAGCAGGATACACTTATTGATACGATCGAAAATCAGAAAAATATTTTAAAAGAAAAGCCTTGTGACTGTCTCCTACATATTTTAAAAAACAATAAATCGCCTAATGGCGATTTCTTACTTCCAGCTGAATGCATGTTCCGTTTTCACAACTATGTGGTTATAACGTCTTTTTATTCCACATTGTGGAATGCTTTAGTAAAATGTCAGGTTTCTAAATTGACATCTGTGATCTAAGTCACACTAAAGTCGACTCGTATTATCTCCCTAGAAAGGAGGTGATCCATCCACAGCTTCCGCTACGGATGCCTTGTTACGACTTCGTCCCTATTGCTGGATTTGCCTTCGGCCGTTCTACAACGACCTTCGGGCACCCCCAACTCTCTTGACGTGACGGGCGGTGAGTACAAGACCCGAGAACGTATTCAAGGCGGCGTTATGATCCGCCTTTACTAGCGATTTCAACTTCATGGAGTCGGGTTTCAGACTCCAATTCGAACTGAGACCGGTTTTAAGGGATTTGCTCCACCTCGCGGTTTGGCTTCCCGTTGTACCGGCCATTGTATCATGCGTGTTGCCCCAGACGTAAGGGTCATGCTGATCTGACGTCATCCCCGCCTTCCTCCCACTTACGTGGGCAGTCTCCAGTGAAAGTACAACACTGGACAAGGGTTGCGCTCGTTACCCCACTTAAGGGTACACCTCACGGCACGAGCTGACGACGACCATGCAACACCTATCTGGCACCCTCTAAGGCTTCTCTATCTCTAGAGCTTGCAGCCAGTAGTTGAGCCTGGGTGAGGTTCCTCGCGTATCATCGAATTAAACCGCATGATCCACCGCTTGTGCGGGTCCCCGTCTATTCCTTTATGTTTTAGCCTTGCGGCCGTACTACACAGGCGGGATGCTTAACGCGTTAGCTTGTTTAAACGGCACTGACAGGGTCGATACTGTCAATACCTAGCATCCATCGTTTACGGCGTGGACTACTGGGGTATCTAATCCCATTCGCTACCCACGCTTTCGTGCAACAGTGTCAGAAGTGTTCCAGTAGATTGCTTTCGCTTTTGGTGTTCCACCTGATATTAACGGATTTGACCCCTACACCAGGCATTCCATCTACCCCTCCCACTCTCTAGTCTTGCAGTATCACCTGCAGCCTCCAGGTTGAGCCTGAAGATTTAACAGATGACTTACAAAACCACCTACGCACTCTTTACGCCCAATAAATCCGGTCAACGCTCGGGGTCTCTGTATTACCGCTGCTGCTGGCACAGAGTTAGCAACCCCTTTCTGCTGAGGTACCGTCATTGTTTCGTCCCTCAGAACAGTCGTTTACGACCCGAAGGCCTTCATCCGACACGCGGTGTCGCTCCGTCACACTTTCGTGCATTGCGGAATATTCTTGACTGCAGCCTCCCGTAGGAGTCTGGGCAGTGTCTCAGTCCCAGTGAGCCGGGTCACGCTCTCACGCCCGGTACCCGTCGTAGCCTTGGTGAGCTTTTACCTCACCAACAAGCTGATAGGACATAGGCTCCTCTCGCACCGAAAAATCTTTCAATGGGAATGTCTTGTGACCCCCCATCAATATCGTGTATTACTCCAGATTTCTCTGGGCTATTCACGAGTACGAGGTAGATTACCAATGTGTTACTCTCCCGTCTGCCACTAACTTGATTTCCGAAGAAATAAAGCTCGTTCGACTTGCATGCCTTAGACACACCGCCAGCGTTCGACCTGAGCCAGGATCAAACTCTCAAAAGTAGTATCCAACTAAGTTGAACCTCTGATGGTGCCTGGAACTGGCTAGCTCCAGGACTTTTTTGTGATCCGGATTAAAGGATCTTTGTTTTTTATCGCTTTGATGCGATTAATATAGACGTTATAACCACACAATTGTGAATTGTTTGGTTCATGCATTCAGTTGTGAATGATCAAGCTTACCAAGTAATTTCTTGAATGTGCCAGATACTGGTAGCGGGGGAATTGTACTAAATGACCAAAAAGCTGTCAAGGCGATTTGTGAGGAGGTTGGATACCGGGAGTGGATGGACAGAAGTATAGGAGTTTTGGCTAAATATTGATTTAAAAAGACCTAGCTTCAGCGAGATCTTTTTTTGCTTTCTTCCTGGCGCCATTTTTGAATTTCAGCGTGGTTGCCTGAGAGAAGCACGGCTGGTACTTTTAATATTTTCTTTTTTCTGACCCCTGACCCCTGACCCCTGACCACTTTGTATCCATACACCTCCGGTTTCGTATACTGCGGATATTCGAGTTGACCTGGCGTGGTGTGAGACTCTTCATCTAGTGACGCTTTAGCGCCAAGCACTCCGGGAATAAGACGAGCAACTGAATCGGTCATTGCCATGGCTGGCAGTTCGCCACCAGTTAAAACATAGTTACCAATTGAAAGCGATTCATCTGCAATTTCAGTTTCAACTCTGGCGTCAATTCCTTCGTAGCGTCCACAGATGAAAATCAACTGATCATATTTTGAAAGTCGTTTCGCATCTTCTTGAGTAAATGTTTTACCAGAGGCTGAAGTTAATATGATTCTAGTTTTGATCTTTTTTACCCCTTTCACCCTTGTTACTTTTTTTACCGCATCATCAATTGGTTGCACTGTCATTACCATTCCGGCACCGCCACCGTATGGGGTGTCATCAACTCTACGGTGTTTGTCTTTTGAAAATGTCCTTAAATCATGAACCTTTATTTTGATTTTTTTGGCTTTTTGAGCTCGCCCAATAATTGATTCTTGCATGTAGGAATCAATAATGTTTGGGAATAATGTGATGATATCGAATTGCATATGATTATTATAACAAAAAACCACAACATTAGGTGTGTGGTTTTTTAATTTCTTTAGAATGTTAGATCGCTGACCTCTGAGGTATCAACTTCTACATCTCTATCTTCGGCTGGGGCTTCTTCTGATGAATCTACAGCAGCACCTTCTGTTGCTCTTTTTTCATCGTAGTGTCTTTGACGAGAACCCTCTGGCTCGTAGATCTTCAAGTTAATTCTTGAGTTTTGTCGAGCACCGATTTTCTTTAAAAGTGTTCGGATTGCTCTTGCAGTTTGCCCCTGTCGGCCAACTACGTATCCCATATCTTCTGGGTTGATGTGCAGGGTGATGAGCACTCCGCGTTCATCTACAGTTCGTTCAGTACTTACATCATCTGGGTGATTCACAATCGCTCGGACTATGTATTCTGTGAACTCTTGTTCGAATTCCTTTGCCATATCTTCAGTTTAGAATGAATTTATTAAGCTTAGCTTATGATAGCAACTGTTTTTTTCTTAGTCAATTTACTCTGATTTATTTGTTTCTTTTGCAGACTCTTCAGCTTTTTCTTCAGGCACCGACTCTTCAGCTGGAGCTTCTTCAACTGCAGGTTCTGCTACCGGTGTTGTTTCTTCGGCAGGAGCTTTAGCAGCTGCTTCTTGAGCGGCCTGTTCTTCCTTGGCAGCAACCTTGGCAGCTGCTTTTTTTTCGGCTTCCTTAGCTTTAGCTTCAGCTGCTTTAGCCTTTGTTTCTTCGGCTTTAGCTTTTTCGGCGGCCACTTTTTCTCCTAGTTTAGCTGATCGTCTCTTGGTGATTGTTACAGATGATAATTTTTCTCCTTCCATTAATTTGGCATCAACAAACAAGTTGTGAACTGTATTTGATGGTTGAACACCATGTTTAAGCCAATATTTAATTCTGTCTTCTTTTAGGACGATTCCATCTTTTTCAGCTCGTGGATTGTATGTGCCAAGAACTTCAATCGCTGGTGACCATGGGTCGCGGTGATTTTCTTGTAAAACAATACGATATGATGGGGCCTTTTTCTTTCCTGTTCGTGAAAGTCGAATGGTTAGCATAGTTTAGCTTTTAGGTTATAGCTTATAGCTTATAGCTTTTAGGTTATGGAGAGATATTAGAAAAGATCTTGATGTTTGTCAAGCCCTGTACAGGCAATTTGAGAGATTGAGTCCTGCCTGTCCGTCCGAAGCCTGAAAGGGCGAAGGCGGGTCGGGGCAAATGGCAAAATGGGGGACTAAGAATCAAAAATTAGGTTTTGAAACACTTATTTGTGAGTTGCTCCGATCGCCTCTGAAATATTGGAAAATCCGTCTTTTTTTAAAAGTTCAACCAGTCCTTTGTTGATTTGACCAATCAGCTGAGGTCCTTCAAAAATCATTCCGGTTATTAATTGAACAAGTGAGGCGCCGCATTTTATTTTTTTGTAGGCGTCTTCGGCTGAGAAGACTCCGCCAACCCCGATTATCACATATTTATCTCCAGTATTTTTATATAAATGTGATATTAGTTTGTTTGATGCTTCGAAAGTCGGTCGGCCACTGATTCCTCCTTTTGCTTCTTTAGGTAAGGAGCCATTTATTTCGCCTCGAGTTTTGTCTTTTGTTAAATTGGCAATTACAAATCCATGTACTCGGTGACTGTCGGCAACTTTTGTAATTTCATTGAGCTCGCCAATTGTTATATCAACTGCTATTTTAATAAATATCGGTTTTTTAGTTTCGATTTTATCGAGCTCGGATAAAAGCATTTTTAATCTTTCAGGATCAGAGAAAGGTTCTCCGCCAAATGCATTTGGACAGCTAACATTGATAGTAAAGTAGTCGCCGACACCAGAGTCAATAAATGTTTCATAAGCTTTTTTGTAGTCAGCGATTTCGGCCCTGGTTTCACAGGTGTCAGGTGAGTTTGTTTTGGCAATACTTACTCCAACGGGGATATTAAATTTTTTGTTTTTAAGTCGAGAAACAATTTCTTCGCAACCATTATTTTTCAGTCCGTAGTAGACCACTAGACCATTAGCTTTTGGTAGGCGCCATAGTCTTGGTTTGGGATTCCCTGCACAAGGTTCACCGGTAACAGATCCTATTTCTTCAAAGCCAAAACCAACATCGGCAATTGTATTTATGATTTTTGCATTTTTATCAAACCCGGCCGCAAGTCCAATCGGGCTTTTAAAATTGATTCCTAGAATAGTCTGTTCAAGGCTTTTGTCTGAATGATAAAAACAGAGTTTTGTTAGATATCGGGTAATAGGATTTGATCCCAGTACTTGTCCTACAATTATAATTAAATCATGGATTAATTCTGGATCTATCTTAAAAAAGATCGGCTTAGCGATTTTCTGATAGAGAAAATTTTGAATTTTACTTTGAAACATTTTTTAAGACTTAGTTTGTGAAACTTAGTTTCTTGAAACTAAGTTTGATTGAAAAAAGCATACATCAAGCCTGCTTTATTGACAAAGCGGCCGGGCTTTTAAGCCCGGCCGCTAAATATTAGGCTGCTTTTTTCTGTACAACTTTAGGGAGCGCTTCATCTGTCATTTCTTGGTTCGACTCCTCGTCCCTGGTTAAGGTTTCTACTAAAGTCTTAAATGTTTCTTTAACTTCGTTTAAAGTATTTGCGTTTTGCAGGGTTGAGAGTTTCATTAATTCGAGTTTTATTGCTAGTTGGTTCTGCTTTTCTGCGCTAAGTATTATTCCAAGATTATTTAAAGTAACCGTAAGATCGTTTTGCATTGTTTCCCAGGTTTGATCCAACTGAGCCTCAAAACTTGCATCAACTAATTCACTTTGTTCTTTTCCTTTATACATTTCCATAAAATTGATTATTTAATTAGCGTCTGGCGGTTCCATTTTTTTCAATGTCCTGAAGGTTAACGGATAAAAGATTTGAGATTCCATCGTCGTTCATTGTTACTCCATACAAAAGATCAGCTCGTTCCATGGTAGCGCGATTGTGGGTAATAACAATGAATTGAGTAAGCTTGCGGAGCTCGTCTAAGATATTGGCAAAGCGCATAGTGTTAGCTTCGTCGAGGGCTGCGTCAACCTCGTCTAAAATTACAAATGGAGAGGGATTGGTGGCCATAATTGCAGATAGTAGAGCAATTGAGGTTAGAGCTCGTTCACCGCCTGACAGAAGATTCAAAGCTTTCAGACGCTTGCCTGGTGGGGTGGCATGAATCTCAATTCCGGCAACTTCATCTTTTCTCTTTTTTACTCGGTGCATTATTGATTCCAGTGTTTCTGAGTTTTCTTCAATTTTTTCCTCGGCTAGTGCTTCCATCGCTCGATCAAGTGTAATTTTTTCTTCTTCAGAGTTGGCACTGTCTGTTTCGCTAGCCTTTACTTTAATAAGGCTACAGCTACCACCACCAAACAAAACTTTAAAGTACTTTTGAAATTCTTCGTTAATTTTTTTGAATGCTGTTTCTGACTGTTTTTGAATTTGTTCATCTAGCTCATCAACAATTTTCTCAGTTTTTTCAATGGCACTTCGAATATCTGTTACCTGTCCGTCTAAAAAGTCATGTCTTTCCAGTGTTTGAGTATATTCGGAAACAGTTTCTTCATCTATCCCACCGATTAGCTCTAGCTGATGGCGTAGATTAAGCATTGACTCACGCAATGCTTCTGGATTGTTAACCATTTTTGCTGGTGCAACTTTTAGAATCTCATCTTTTAAGTTTGGCGCTTGTTCTGACATCTCCCGGTCTAGGTTTTCAAGTTTTGTCTCAATACGCGCGACATCAATTTGAATACGGTTGCGTTCGTTTTGCCGAGTATGAATTTCATTTTGTAATTTTCTTAACTCTCGTTGAAACTCAAAGATATGAGTTTTACTTCCTGTTGTTTGTTGGTTAGCTGCGTCTAATTCTTTTTCAGCAACGCTTAACTCCTCCTGACTTTTTGTTACTTTAGCTTTTACTTGCTCAAGCGCACTAGCCATTTTAGGATCAACAATTAATTCTTCTGATGGCCTGGTTAGGCGTCCGCGTAGTTTTTTAACCAGATTTAAAATTTTATCAGCAGAATCAATTGGCAGCGTTAGTATTTCGTCGAGCTCCTTTATGATTTGAATAAGTGGCAGGGGAGTCCAGTTTGATTGGGTTCTGATTTTTGCTAACTCAAGTGCTCTCTGTGCTTCAAACTCCTGCGTTCTAGCCTCGCTTAATTTATTCTGGGCCAGCTTGTATTTAGCTTGGGCTTTTAGCTGGTCGTCGTTGCTTCCACTTTCTTCTTTTTGCTCCATGGAAAGTAGCTCGGTATCGCCTTTTTCTAGTTCTGATTTTTTTTGTTCAATCTGAAATTTAATTTCTTCTAGTTCATTTTTTACTTCTTTCATTTGCGACCGGAGCGTCCACCAAGAAGCGCCAAAGTACGAGCGTTGAATATCAGCCAGTTCTTTTTCGATTTGTTCGCGTCTTTCCAGTCGACTGATTTGCCGCTTTAGTGAGCGTAAACGCGGTCTAATCTCTTCGAGTAACATTTCTACCTCTGCCAAGTTTTCGCTAGCTTTTTCCAGTTTTAACATGGACTGATGTCTTTTGATTTGAAAGCCTCGGACACCGGTGGCGTCATCAAAAAAGATTTTTCGTTCTTCCGGTGATGAAGTTAAAACATGATCAACCATTCCTTGGCCAATAACCGAGTATGAGCGTTGCCCGACTCCGGCATCAGCCAAAAGAATTTGAATGTCAGACAGTCTCACTGGTTTTCCGTTTAATAAATATTCCGAAGTGCCGTCGCGGTAAACTCGGCGGGTGATTGTTACCTCTGAGTAATCAATTCCCATGGCTTTGTCTTCGTTATTGATTACCATGGTTACTTCAGCAAATCCGGATTTAGCTCTGGTTTTGGAGCCGGAAAAAATGATATCTTCTGTTTTTTTGCCACGCAGTAATTTTAATGATTGTTCACCTAAACACCAACGAACGGCGTCGGCCGTATTTGATTTTCCTGAGCCGTTTGGCCCAACTATCACAGTGAGAGCCTGGCGGTTTTTATTCTGATTAGGAAAATCCAAAACTGTTTTTTTGGCAAAAGTCTTAAATCCTTGAATTTCTAGTCGGGATAGATACATATAAGTGGTCTTATTCTATCAAAAAACCGGGCAAGCGGGTATAATGCATGGGTATGAAAAAAGCTTTTCTATTTTTGTTTGGGCTGATGTTGGCTGGGGTCGGTTGTGTTTCACAAAAGTCAGATTTGCCAGAAGAGTTTTTGGAAGTTTCTGATTTAGAGATTATTGATGAAATAGGTGATGTTGAGAGTTCCTCTCCAGACACCTCCATAACCGGAGGGAGAATTGATCAGGTCTCTCTACCAGCTATAGGGGAGTTAGATGAGGAGAATGATGATTTGTCAATAGCTGCATTCGAGGTGATTGCCGGTGATTATTTTTTTAAGCCGGAGAATTTAATGGTTTCAGCCGGCTAAGAAGTTCAAATTACTTTCAATGAGAATACAGGGATACATACTTTTGTAATTGATGAGATTGGGCTTAAAACTTCAGTTTCTACAGGGAAAGTAATTACATTTATGGCACCCTCCTCACCGGGCAGATATTATTACTATTGTGATATTGGTCCACACAGACAGCTTGGAATGGAAGGTGTTTTGGTGGTTGAATAGATTATTGACCATTATTCAATTATCAAGTACACTCGCTCATCGACTATGGCGAGTATTTTATATAAACAAATCAAGGAGCGACTTGACGGCGCTGAGCACATCCTTCTTTTAACAGACGAAAGAATCGACGGCGACACCGTTAGCTCAACTTTGGGTATGTACCATGTACTTAAAGAACTTGGTAAAGAAGTTTCCGTTTATTCTCCTCAGCCAATGGCAAAAATGCTCGAGTTTATTCCCGGCACCGAAGTTATCTGTCGGGACAAAGAAATTTTCAAAGATGGATCTATTGACTTGATGATGATTTTCGATTGTGGAGACGGGGAATATATTAAAGAGCCAATTCCATCAATGCCAAAAAAAGTTCCTCTGATTGTTTTTGATCATCACGACAGCAATCCAAAATATGGGAGCATTAATGTAATTGATTCAACATCAGCCGCGACTGCAGGAATGGTTTGGGGATTTGTAAAAGAAGTTGGATTGCCAATGAACCAAAAAGCGGCCCAATGTTTTTTAACCGGAATCTGTTCGGACACAAATTTGTTTTTAACATCAAACACAACAGCGGCCTGCCTGGACGCTGCCCACGAGCTTTCAGTTTACGGCGCTCGTTTTAAGGAAATCGTTGATAAATTAATGATGAGCCGGTCTGTACCAACTCTGCGACTGTGGGGACTTGCCTTTGAACGCCTTTACCATGATGATAACTTTGGTGTTTTAGCAACCGCTATTACTCAAAAAGATTTAAAAGATTTGGGAGTAGAAGATGCCGATTATAAAAGCATGATCAATTTTTTAAATGCAGCTCTTGATGGCATTGATACAATTCTGGTACTTAAAGAAACAGAAGACGGTGCTGTAAAGGGAGGGTTGCGATCGCAAACTGAGGATTGCATTGCTTTTGCCGAAAAGTATGGTGGTGGCGGGCACAGACGCGCAGCTGGTTTCAAAATTGAAAACGCAAGATTAGAAGAAAAGGATGGAAAATGGTTTGTGAAGAAGGGGTGATAGGGGTAAAAAGGGTGAAAGGGGTAATATGCGAGAGCCTAGTATCCAATTGTCTCATGATATACTGCCGTTATGATTAAGTGGTCGCTTAAAACCAGAATTTCAGTTGCTTTAAAGCGGCTAAAAAGAAGAATGCAGACCGGCATTCCGTTTTTATATGCGACCGAAAAATCTGATAATTTACCGGTCAGACTCAAGTATCATAAAAGTTTATTACTGCGAACTTTGGAAGGAGTTGATATGACCTTGCAGCACAATAAAGTTGTTAATTTAACTTTGGCCGGCAAACAAATTGATAACATTATAATTAAACCCGGTCAGATTTTTTCTTTGTGGAAACTGGTCGGCGAGCCTACGCAGAAAAAAGGCTACTTGCCGGGACTCATAATCGCTGGCACCGGAATCGATAGTGATATTGGCGGGGGACTTTGCCAAATGGCTAATATGCTTTTTTGGCTTTCGCTTCATTCACCGCTTACGGTTGTAGAGCGTCACTACCATAGCTTGGATTTATTTCCGGACAATAAGCGCCAGGTTCCTTTTGGAACAGGTTGTTCAATTTTTTATAATTATGTTGATTTACGTTTTAAAAATAATTCACAAAACACAATTCAATTTAGAGTTTGGGTAGACGATGAACATTTAAATGGGGAAGTAAGAGTTAGTGCTGACCCAGGTGTTCGCTATCATATTAAAGAAGAAAATCATCGGTTTATAAAAGATAATAGTGGCAATGTCTATCGTGAAAATGTTTTATTTAGAGATGTAGTTGATGTTAGCTCCGGCAATATAATTTCGCATGAGAAATTATATGAAAATCACGCTAAGGTGATGTACGAAGTAGAGGGAATAGATGATAGAAGTGATAGATAATAGAACTTGCTTGATTCTAAATATGGTCTATTGGTCCCAGACGAAGCCTGGTCCGACTCCGCTGGATAAACCTCCAATCTCTAATATCTTTTAATAAACAGCAGTTCCGCCACCTGCGAGACAGGGGGCGGAACAGAGAGGTGGATGGCGATCAGTTGCTGTCGGAGGCGGACGGCTGGATCGAATCCGGACACGAAATCCAGGTGTAAATGCCGGTAGTCTTGTTGTAGTCGATCGCCATCGTGCAGGTGAACCTGGGTCTGCTCATCGTCCAGGCAGTTGGTGTCGGGGGTGCGATGCACCAGTGGGTGACAGTCGCTCTTGACCCAGGCGACATTGAGTCGCAGAGCATGTCTTCTGCAGTCGCTCTGGCCATTTCGGGCTGGTGCGATTCAGGTACGGCTCCAAGGGACGATGCGGAGCATTGTCCAAGCTGGTTCTTCTCGACACTCCAGGAATTCACGCCTTCCGCGCTGCAAGCCTGGTTGAACATGCCGTTTGTGCTCACATTCAGGCTCTCGTTGAACCGAGTGAACCCAGCAGTCGACATGATCCGGATCATACCGGTGCCTTGCCAGGGCTGGTTCTGGTACGGGACACGAGATGCGTGCTTCACGCACCCAGCCATCAGAACGATTGCGAGCAAGCTCGCCAGAAGTCGTGCCATTTGGGCTCCGTTGCGGGCTAGCCGCGTTTGAGATTCATGAACATTTGTACATTAAAATCAGTTAATAGTCAATAGATTTGGCTTGCAAGATTGGCAATTGCTGTGCTAGACTGCTAACACTATGACAAAAGACATCACGCCCGAAATCACTTCACAGGTGCTAATTCCGACAGTCATTGAAAAAACAGCTTACGGGGAGCGAGCCTATGATATTTACTCTAGATTACTAAAAGATCGAATCATCTTTCTAGGCTCGGAAATCAACGACACTGTTGCTAATGCCGTTATTGCTCAACTACTCTTTTTGGAAAGTGAAGACAAAGAAAAAGACATCAAACTTTATATTAACTCACCAGGTGGGTCAGTAACATCGGGGCTCGCAATATATGACACCATGCAGTATATAAAGCCGGATGTAGTCACAATTTGTGTTGGTATGGCCGCTTCGATGGGGGCTGTGCTTTTAACAGCCGGGGCTAAGGGGAAGCGCTTTGCCTTACCAAATTCAGAAATTATGATTCACCAAGTGCTCGGGGGAGTGCAGGGACAAGCTACTGATATTAAAATTCACGCCGAGCGAATTTTAAAGGTAAAAGATACTTTGAATGAAATAATTGCCAGTCACAGTGGACAACCTCTGGATAAAGTGGTGATGGATACTGAGCGCGATAACTTCATGGGTGCTAAAGATGCCTTGAAATATGGGCTTATTGATAAAGTCATCAAATAAGTAAGATTTGTACAAAAAAGCCTTCCATTGATATAATAGGGAGGCTTTTTGTTAACCGGTAGTTAACAAGGCTTGACACGGATTGGAGGGCGTGATATATTTATACGTCCGTTTTTTGTCCCTTTGTACCTGCAGCCACGACAAGCATGGGGGTATATGATCTGTATGTTTCCGGCTCCGGCTGGCCCCTTACAGAATATATATCTTCTTGGCTGCAGATTTAAAAGGATAAACAAAGAATTCGCCTTATGGCGATTTTTTTGTTACGGTATTAACGTTAGGGGTATATTTTGCTAACTTTAGTTATAAATATTATGAAAATACAAAAATTTATTGTTGCTTTTGTGGCGGCTGTTACACTTCTAAACCCCATTGTCTCGTTTGCACAAGGCTGGGTTATTTTTGACCTAACTGTATTAGATGAAAATACGGCCGACGGCTATTACCTACAGGAGCCTGAAATAATCAGCTTCAACGATGTGGCCGGTTATGCTTGGGGTGACGGCGGGACAATGTATAAGACATTTGATGGTGGTAGAAGTTGGATCGGAGCTTCAAACGACGGAGTGGGTAATACCTGGATTGGATTTGACACTCAGTTTGCAGTTAATCGTCTTTATGCTCTTGATGGTTCCGACGTTATGATTGTTTCTTCAGGAAAGAATGTTTATAAATCTGATGATTATGCGTTTAGTTTTGATTCCGAGTATCTTGATTATATGGAGTCAGACTCAGCAAATTGGCTTTGGGGTTCTAGTCAAATTTCAGATCAAGAGTACTTATTTATAAACGGTAGTCGTCTATATAAGACCTATGATACTTTTGAAACAGCAGAAGTAATTTATGAATCCAATGAGCTAAATGGTCGTGAATTTTATTGTGACATGGCCGCATCTGATTCAGGTAAGTCAGTTATTATCGAGATTTGTAGCGGAGAAGAAGGAATTATTGTGTCAGATGACTATGGTGAATCGTTTACTCGAGTTGATATTGATTTTAGCTTAGGTGTCAACGGACAGTGTGATTTCGATTTTGCCTCTGATGATGTTGTCTATATTGGACGCGGTGGTTTATACAAAAGTATTGACGGTGGGTTGAATTGGGAATTGATGCCAGAGCCCGAGGATACTATAGGTGTTGGAAGTCAGATTTCATTTTTAGATGAGGATAACGGTGTAGTGTTGGCTTGGTCTAGAAAATTTGGTTCAGATGGCGATTATGATTTTGATGAAAGAATATATTTTACTGCTGACGGTGGCTATACTTGGACGTTGATGAATAATTTATTTCCAGATGGTTATGATCTTTGGATAAGGGATTTATATTATTACAACCAGGATATGATCTTTGCGTCCGCATATTGTAATTATGGTACTGACTATGAATTAAAGGGTGCTTGTATGCTTCGTTATAACACTTCAAAAGGTGTGCTGATCAAAAGCGAAGACTCGCCAAATGTTTATTACGCCGGGAGTGATGGATTACTGCACTGGATTCCAAGCGAAGAAATATTTTATACTTGGTATGATGATTTCAGCTCAGTTGAGACTGTTCCACAAGACTACGTTGATTCAATGAAACTGGGTTACGATGCAGTAGCAAGAGTGATAGGGAATCAAGAAGATATTGAAACAACAACGAATTGGTAATTCAAAAACCGCCCCTTAGTGGCGGTTTTTATTTTGTTATTCCACGATTTCAATTGTTGTATTCTCGGTTGTTGACGATTCTGTGACAGCAGATTCGTCCGTTGTTGCGTCGTCGGGCGTGCCAACTGTTTGTTCTTGCGTATCAGTTCCGTCAAATAATATATCTATTTTTTGATCACTTGCCTCTGCAGCTTCTTGGCTATCAAAAGTACAGTTACCAGAGTCTGAACATTCCGAACTTAAATTCGATACACCGATCAAACAAATCCAGGGCAAAGAGCGATAAACCGAGGTGTAATTTTTTTCAAAAACTTCGCCATCGGCATATTCCACTGTGTAGTCAAAGCTGGTGGTAGCACCTGGATGTGGAGTTTGACATTCTTTCACGCCAGGCGCCAAGCTGGTAGTTTGAGTGTATTGCGTAGCTCCGTAACCGCTCCAAGAAAGAATCACCGGCGGTGAGTAATAGCCCTTGCGACCATCTGACGTTCCCCAAAGCGTAAAAATCAATTCTTTATTTGCAATATCAACTTCGGTTGTCAGCAGAACATAATTTTCCGTGTCGTTTCTAAATTTGAAATCAGGCGCTGGGTCATAAATAGTGGCGTCGGTTCCTGGATTGCCGTTTGCAGGATCGTCATAGTAGGAAACGACAAGTGAGTGATTGCGACGGTCAACGACTTCAAGACCTGAATTCATAACTGCTCGGAATGTTGTTGTTCCGATTTGGCAGAGTCCACCACCAACTTCAGGTTTAATTTCATCTCCTAAAATAACTAGTTCAGGTAAGTAGCCATCGGCAATGGTAAACGGTCGTAAGTGTTCAAGAAGTGAAAGCGTTTCCCCCGGAGCAATTAAAAGTCCATTTAATTTTGAAGCGCCGTGTTGAATATTTGCAATACGATTTCGAGGCGATCCAGAAAAATCAGAAACTCCAACGCCAAGAATTTCAGTTATACCAAGAGTATTAACGGCGTCAGTTGTAATTTCTGGTTCGGTAATATCTGTTATGATTGGAGCTGATTTCTCACTTGCAGTCAATGCTTCGATAATTGAATACATTGTTCCGTCGGTGTTAAGTGATACGCCACTTTGACTGCCGGCGAATTCTGCAACGCGACCATCTTCCATTACAAATCGGGCATTAATCGGTTCTTCATTTACATCTTCTGCCACCCCAGACATAAATTCTTCAAAGCTATCTCCGGAAAGAATTAAAATAGTGACTTCATTATAATCTTCATCGCTTGAGTACATCGGCGATAGCCATTCTGCCAAGTCTTCGTCGGTAATTTCCCAAGAATACTCGCGCGTGTTTTCTGCCGTGTAGGTTAGTTTAAAAGGAGTGTTTTGTAGGGTAATTTTTATTTCTTCTTCCAAGGACATTGCATCTTCCTCTGTCATTTCAATTTTTATCTCACGAAGTTCAAGTATTGGAGTTGATATTTGCAAATCACTTGCATCTTTAAAAAGATAACTAATCACGGAGTCAGTATTAAGTTCTTCGCCAGATGAGCCCGGTACAAAAGTGATTATTGGCTCGTTATCTGATAATTCTATTAAGTAATCAGCCGCCACGGCTGGAGTTTCTTTTTCACCAAACTGATCAAGCAATTGTTTTGTAAGGGCTTCTTCATCTAGTTCAGGAAGGATTTGTAGAGCCTGCTTTTGTGCCAGAAGGGAAGCTACCTCAAACATGTTTTGAAAAATTGAGCTAGATCGACCATAGCCTAGAGCAACTTCGGCACCATCCGCAGCATCTAAATAAAGATAGTCTCGAGTCAAATCAAGACTTTCACTATCGTTGTAAAAATCAATGTGCCCTAGTTGATTTTCAAAAGTTACATCTACTCCTTTGGCAATCAAATCATCAATACGCTTTTGTAGCATTTCAGTAGCCTCAATTTGAGAAAGGCCGCCAACATCTACAACACCAACATAAACATTTGGATAAATTTTACCTTGGTATGAATTTAAAAAAGTAAAAGCAGCCACAGTGCTGATAGAACCAAGAGCAACGGCCGTGGTTAACAGTATTACAATGGCGGTTTTATTTTTTTTAAGCTTCTCTTTTAACATATTTTTTGGCCGCCAGGTTACCACCAGCCCAAATATCAAGTTAGGGCTTTGGCGGTAACCTGGCGGTGGAGTTATTAGGTGACATCCTCGCGGACTTTTATATTTGCCTCACCGGCGGTTTTTGGAATGGTTAAAGTTAGAACTCCGTTTTTGACAACCGCGTCAGCTTCGTCGGGTTTAACATGAGCCGGCAATACGATTGAACGCGAGAATGTTCCCCAAAAGCATTCTTGAAAATGAATTGTTTCGTCGTGGCGTTCCTTTTGGGTTTGGCGCTCGCCCCTAATGGTGACTAAATCATTGGTAATATGAACATCTAAATCTTCCGGTTTAACGCCAGCGATTGCCGATCTGATAATGATTTTTTCTGGAGTTTCAATTACATCAACCGCAAGTTGGCCTTCTTGTGATTGCCACTGAAAATCATCTTTTTCTATTTGATTATTCATTTTAATTCTATTCGACGAGTGTACTCATAAAGTGGTCCCAAGACAATCCCAAGTGCAAGTGACCAAAGAAGTAGTTCAACAGGCACTCCGGCAAAGTAAGTTTCAACATTTATAAAACTGATATCAATTGGAGCTTGTGAAAAAATACCAGCCAAGCTGACAATCAGAAAAACTATCATGGCTGTTAAAACGCCACTTAAGATACTATCGATTAAAAGATTATTTCTGTGGCTAATGATATAAATTGAAATCATTATCGCCGAAATTAACATGGCGCTTGCTGATGAAAGATCAAAACCAAGAGCTAGAAAAAGAGTTATCCAAACAAAGAAGAGAATCGAGAAAAACAATCGTAGTACCCACCAAGTTGCCAGCTCGTTTTCTTTTTTTGCGCTTTTTATTATAGGCATAAGGTGATAGTGCTTGCCGAAAAATACATGGAAAATAACGCCGGCAATGCCAGAAATTCCAAACGAGAAAATTAAATCCATTATTGAAAGTGAGCTAAACAGATGTTGAATTTCTCGCTCGTCGCTGGTTTGAATCGTAAAGGCAAGGGGCAGAAGAAAAAGTGATAGCACTCCAAGGATTATCATTTCCTTTCTTAGTTCTTGTTTTGTGGCAAAAATTAGCGCCCAAACAAGGATAAGAATTAAGGTGACAATAAAGTAATATGAGAAAATCATAACAATATAATTATAGCACAGGTGATAAGGAGTAGGGATATGGCGCGTCATGTCATTTTTGTTATAAAAAAGATATGGGGCGGACCGAGGGTTTCCTCGGTCCGCCCCATCACGGAGCTATTTACAGTCGTAGTTTTTGCAGGTGAGTTTGATGTCATCACCTGCTTTGACTTCGACCGTTCGGATTGTGACGAATCCATCGCCATGGTCGAACTCAATTTCCAGCTCGTAGGCGCCCGGCGCCAGCTCGTTTGCGCGAGTCGCCGGTTTACCGCTGAGCCTGGCGTTTTGGAAGTCACCACTGATTGTCACCTTGCCCGTAGTGGGCGCGGGTGGATCGGGGGCAACTTCTGCCGGCTCTGCCTTTGGTGGCTCTAGCGCCTTGACTGCGAGGGGCTTTGGCTCTGAAACCTCCACCATCACCGTCTTGGCCACAAGCGTGGTTTTGACTGGTTTGGGTTTTGGTTCCTCAGTCTTCACCTCGACGATCGCGGTCTTGGGCTCTGGCTTAGCTACAACCACTACGGGTTCGGGAGCCGCCTCTACAACCTGGGCGGTTGGAGTCGGCTTGGGAGCCACGCTAGGCATCAGCCTCCAGGCTAGGTCAGAACAGACCAGCGTTGCCACTGCAACTATTGCCACAAGCCACATCAGCACTCGCGGCCGTGGCTGCGACTGGAAGACCGGTTCAGGCTCTTCGTTTTCCGGATTCGGCGCTGACTGTTTTGCTTTGTCATACGCTCGATCCAGTGCACGAAGCGCTTCAGTCATTTCCTCGGCGCTCTGGTAGCGGTCATCAGGGCTCATCTTGGTGGCTTTTTTGATGATTACTGCCAGGCACGGAGGAATTTCTCGTTGCTCTAGCAGCCCCAGTTCTACCAATTCTGGAAATGATTTGGCTTCGATCTCGTGCTGACTGCTGTTTAGAAGGGTAAAGAGGAGCTTACCCAACGAGAAGATGTCAGCGCGGCCGTCAGCTTGGTCTACATTTCGGATTGTCTCAGGAGCCATGTAGGTCGGTGTGCCCATGGTGAGACCGGTTCGTGTTCTCCCGCTATTACTGTTGCTTACTCGTGCGATTCCGAAGTCGGCGACTCGGATCACCTTGAGACCATCACGCAAAAGCACATTGCTCGGCTTGATGTCGCGGTGGATGATGTCATTTGCGTGTGCTTGTTCCAGCACCGAGGCAATCGCGACCGCGACAGTAATAGCTTCTTTTTCACTGAGTTGGCCGTGCTCACGGATGTAGCCTTCCAGGTCCCCGTCCATGAGTTCCATGACCAGGACAAGTTTGCCACCGATGGTCAGAAAATCGTAGGACCTGATGAGGTGAGGTGAGTCGATGGCGCGCAGCGCAATCACTTCACGGCGGAATCTTCCAGCGATTCTGTCTTCGGTAAGCACCTTGAGGGCATAGCTTCCGTTCAGTTCCTTGTCCCAGATCTCGGCGACGATGGCATTGCCACCAACACCTATGATCCGGCGGAACTTGTATCGAGGATGCCCTTGCAGGAGGGCTTCAACATTACACATGTTCCCTCCGGGGGCTTATGGTTTGTTTAAAAGAACAAGGACTTATTTCACCAAATTCGGCGGGCTTTGTCAATGTAAGGATAGCAGGATAGATAATAGTGGGATAGAGGGAATAGGTAGCAGTAGTGATAGGGGTTAAAAGGGTAATAGATGAAAACGAAAAGGCTAGGCTCATAGAACCCAGCCCAGTTGCCGTTTGGCACGATTACCTCTCCTCGATGATCTCGAGCACATAGCGCTTGTGCTTCTTGCCCCCGATGGCCGCCAGAAGCTGGCGGATGGCGTCGGCGTGCACGCCCTTGGTGCCGATCACCTTTCCGGTGTCCCGGCGAGCGACACTCAGCTCCAGTATGACCGAGTGTGTACCGGTCACTTCTGTGCAGGTGACCTGCTCGGGATAGTCCACCAGCGCCTTGACGATTGCCTCGACCAGTTTATGCACTTCCATGTTTGCCTCCTTTTGGCTGGCTATTGTTTATCATAACAGGACGTGTTCGTCAATCCTTGATACAATAATATTCATGATAATCAAGGCTTTGAAAAAAACCTTTGCATATAAGAAAAGCTGGCTGGTTTTTGCAGTCGCCATCTTTTTGGTTTTCATGATGCTCGTAATGATTCCGGTTGCCACCACTCCGGGAAATGATTTTCTTTTTCAGCTTCATGTGCTCAAATGGTACGGTGTGGCTTTGGTAATTTTTCTTTCGATTTCAAACGGACTTTTAATCACAATGCAAATAGAGATCAGAAAACAGACAAAGCAAGCCCACAGCTTAAAACATAAAGCGGCCGAGACTACGACCGTTTTTGGACTGATTGTTGGGGCACTGGCGTCTACTATTGCTTGTGCTGCTTGTTACTCATCTGTGCTGGCTTTGTTTGGACTGGGGGCGACCGCTTTTTTAGTTGAGCACAGACTTTGGATTTCACTTATTACTATTTTAATTACACTTTACGCGCTTTATTATTCCACTAAGCGACTCAACAATGAGTGTGCGACCTGTCGGATAGACGCCCTCGCCGATTCTCTTTGAGCGAATCGGTTCGCCTGTAATTTTTCAGCCGACCAGGCTTCCACTCTAAGATTCTTTTGGTGGAGGGAGGCCGGGATAAAAAATTAACGGCAGGCTTTAGTACGAATGCTCGAGCCGTCGGACACTTATGAGCCTTTTCTTTTCCCCACTTTTCTTTGGAGTTAGCAAAGAAAAGTGGGCCGGGGTTAAAGGGGCTGCAAGCCCCTGCTTATAAAACAAATTTTCTGATGATGTCGGCGTTCGCCTCGAGTAAATCAAACTCGAGTGCTTTTTTTGGATTAACCCAAACATGTGTATAGGCTTTGTCAGTTTCAAGTATCACCCGGTTGTCATTTGCCTGGCAGGAAAAACAATGCAAGTGAACACGCAGAATTTTGTCAGTAAAAACATCCCAGTCATGAGTGTGATTGCCAATCAGTTTAGTATCAAAAATAGTCAGCCCAGTTTCTTCCAGTACCTCGCGCACAACTGTTTCCGCAGGTTTTTCTCCGTCATCAATTTTACCGCCGGGGAATTCCCATTTTTTATCCCAAGCCGGGGTTTTGTCTTTGCGTTGTAAAAGCAGTATTTCTTCACCGCGCCACACAAAAGCAACGGCAATTGGCAAATCTTTTATCGGTTTCATAGACCTGCCATTTCTTTAAGGTGAGGAATTATGTAGAGAATTAAATGTGGTCCATTTGGAACCGGTTCCACCGTTTCTTCAGTTACAAGAGTGTTCTCGGTCATATCGTTTAAAAATACATGCAAAATGTCAGGATTTAAAATGGCATTGTTTACCATTTCAACTGTATGCCCATAAGTATTTTGAACATGATCATCAAGCGTCTGAGTGCGCCAGTAAGAATCTACTCTGGCGAATTTTACCGACTCAGCTGCCTCGCGTCCTAGCCAGTGTTCGTCGTCATTGCAGGCAAAACTTCCAGGTGTTGGCAGAGCGTTATTTGAAAGTGATCCAGCACAACCCGGATTTGTAAAACTTCGGCTCGATGGACCTTCCCAATCTGACCAAAATTTTAGGGCAAGCTCGGGATAGCGTGCAAGCACACCGGCCGCTGCAGTTACGCCGTAGGAAAAACTGGCCAGTCCAACATTTTTAGAATTAACTTCGGGCATGTTTTGTACCAGTCGAATAACTTCAGACAGTCCATCTTGATCTTCAAGTCCTTGAAAGTTAATTTCACCTTCACTTTTTCCTCGGCCCAGTGGATCGTAAACTGCCGTTACAAAGCCGGCTTCAGCTATGGTTCGCACATCACTTGGATATTCGCCATTATCTTTTTCAAAATCAGCTCCGTTTCCAACTCCACCCGGAATTAAAATTACTGCTGGCAAATTTTCTCCTTGCGGAACATAGACTCTTACCGATTGCAGGTCATCAGTTGTTGGATTTACAATTGATCCTTCCCACAGGGCAATTGATTCATCTTCTTGAAGTGGTCCTACAAAATTTAATTGAGCATCAACTGTAGCTGTAGTTGTATATTCTGTTTTACTGTCTGGCAAAGAGAGCAGAATGATAACGCCAATAAGTGCAATACCTACGAGAGTGATAATCACATATAGAATAGAGTTTTGTGTCTTCATACGCTACAATGATAGTACTATGACAACCAAATCACAAACAAGTGTTACAAAATGGTTTTTTCTTTTAGCCAGCGCTGTTGTTCTAATCTTATCTTGGAAGATTATTCAGCCTTTTGCGCCTGTGCTTGTCGCAGCCGGTATTGCCGCTATCATTCTTACCCCGGTTGAAAAGCGAGTTAAAGGATTTATTAAAAGCGAACGACTATCAGCTTTGGCAATGTTAATTTTAGTTCTTATTGTAATTGTGGTTCCGCTTTTTACAGTTTCTGTGGTGATGGTCGATCAGGCGGCCGAGATAATAGACACCTCATTGCAAGAAGACAGTTGGATTAGATCTTTAAACATAGCAGACAATCAATTGATTTTAAGCCTCCCACCGGTTGTTCAAACTGAAATTAAAAATATAGATGTTGTCGGTCTTGGTAAAAATGCGGCTGAGTGGATTTTTTCAAGACTAGGAAACTTGTTATCCAGTACAGCTAAATTGCTTTTTAATGTTGTTATCTTTATGATCTCACTTTATTATTTTTTAGTAGACAGAGAGAAAATCAACCAATTGGTGCAAGACTTAAGTCCGTTTAAAGATACGCTTGATGTCAGTATTATGAAGCGGATTGTAAACACGGTCAGGAGCGTAGTTTTTGGTGCACTGGTAATAGCAATTCTGAAAGCGATTTTAGCCATGATTGGTTTGGCGATTTTTGGCGTGCCTGGCAGTGTTCTTTGGGGAGCAATGGTAGCTGTAGCTTCTCAGATTCCAATGATTGGTGCGGCGCTTATTTTAGGGCCTGCCGTAGCTTACTTATTTATTATCGGTAGCATTGGGCCGGCAATTGGTCTTTTGATTTGGTCAATACTAGTTGTTGGTTTGGTTGATAACTTTTTAGCGCCAAAACTTGTTGGTTCAAAAACAAAAATGCATGAGCTTTTGATTCTGGTTTCAATTTTGGGTGGACTGCAAGTGTTTGGCCCAATTGGATTTATCGTGGGGCCAACAATCCTAGCGGCTGTAATGGTGGTGGTGGAGCTTTATAAAAGTGGAATACTGGAAGATGCAAAATAATAGATAATATTATGAATCAAAGATTAAAAAAACAACACTTTGAATATTTAGAAAGAAAAGAAGAAATTGCTAATGACATAGATAAAGCAAGTGATATTTTTGTCGATTCCACAAAGGAAGCTTTGACAGTTGAGGAAATTAAAAATATTGCTTCTACGATTGCTGGTGGAATAAGAGAATTTTTAGAAGAAATTCCGGAAAATGATAAAGAAAATTTAATATTATTCGGGGCGGTTTTAACTTGCCATGAAATTCTTTCGGCGCTTCGTAGGTCAAAAGACTTTGCAATTGATTTTAAAAAGGAGCCAGAACCAGAATATATTGGCGATACTGAATTGTATTTAGAACAGAGTGAAAAAAATAGAAAGAAAAATCAGGAATATGAGAAGAAGGGGTTTTATACTATAAATTTTAAAGAAGGAGGTAATATTGTTGATAAGATAGGCATCACATTGATGAGTTAGATGAATTTTTACGCCCAATTAGATTGGCGATTTTCGAAGAGCTCAAGAAAACTATTGATCCTGCTATAATTCATCTTATCGACAAAGAATTAAGTCCTGACGGTAGAGTCCAAAAATTACTTGGAGGAAAGGTATTAAAATTTGCGTTTGACTATCAGCCCATTATGGATTCAATTGATCCTCAAATTAAAGAGAATCGAAACAGGGCTCTTCATATTCTAAATGCTGTTTCAGAACGGTCACCATATCTAACATATCAGGTGTTAGGTGGAAATTTTAAGACGGACAGACATGAAGGAATAGAACTTCACCGAGAGTTGTCTATAACCACACTTGATCGCTTACTTGAAAAAGAGCCACTGCCACCACTTTCAGATTGTGCTCGTTATATTACGGAGGCTATGCGCGGAGCGGCTTTTTTGGTAAAGCACAATTTACGATTAACTGATTTGGCTCCTCACAATATTGCTATTAACCAAGAATTAAACACGGGTCAATTATTTGATTATGATAGCTTGTTTACAGATGATTTTGTGATGGAAGGTTACATGACTCATCCTGGTTTTTGCCCTCCGGAAAGAATTCCGGAAAAAGATACAGAAGCCATGAATTACACCGATCAATTTGAGGTATTTTTGTCTATGATGGGTCCTATGCCGCCACAAATAGAAGGCATTATAACTGAAGCGGAAATGGTCTACGAATTTGGAGCCACTTTAACAAAAGTATTTCAGGTATATACTGAACCCGTGCCGGAGATAGTTGAAAAAATGTCTTCACCGGACCCGACCAAGAGACCAAAACTTATAGAAGTCATAGATACGCTTACATGAAAAGCTCAGCCTCATAATGGTTGAATATTTAAAGATGTTAAATAAGAAAATCTAACAATTAAAATGGAGGCGGGCGCGAGCCCGCTTTTGCCAGCAACAAATATGAGATTTCTAAGACCGGAAAACGAAAATTTAGAGCTTACTTACAATGATGTTTTTTTAATGCCTAGGTATTCTGATGTTACTTCTCGAATGGATGTTGACATCGCACCCTCCGGCAGTCTGCATTTAAATACCCCGGTCATTTTAGCGAACATGACTTCAGTGGCTGGAAAGCGAATGGCGGAAACTATAGCTAGGCGGGGAGGACTGGTTATTTTTACCCAAGATGTAGCTCTGGAAAGAATTGAAAAAATGGTTAGTCATGTTAAAAATGCTCACAAGATTTATGACACCCCGATTGTTTTAAAAGAAGACGACACCATTCAAAAAGCCATGAACTTAATTTTTAAAAGGTCACATAAAGCCATTATTGTTGTAGACGATGAAAGCAGACCAATTGGAATTTTCACAGAAAAAGACGCAGTAAACCGTGATTTGTTTAGTTCGGTTAAAAACGCAATGCGTAAGGATTTGGTGACTGTTCCAGACGGCCTTTCTTCACAAGAATATTTTGATATTTTAGACAAACACAGACTTTCATTGGCTCCGGTAGTAAGTTTGGAAAATAAATTGTTGGGCATAATTACAAGAAACGGAGCTGTTCGGTCTTCAATCTATCAGCCGGCGGTCAATAAAAGAGGGGAGTTGATGACGGCGGCGACTATTCGAGTAAGTCGAGATATTGAAAATTCGGTTGAACGATTGATGAATATTGGGATTGATGCGATTGTGGTTGATACGGCGCACGGCCACCAAAAGCGAATGTTAGATGCCGTGCGCCAAGTGCGGGAAATGGTTGGAATTGATTTCCCGATTGCGGCAGGTAACATTGTTACGCAAGACGCAGCTCAGGATTTGATTAATGCCGGCGCTTCAATTTTAAAAGTTGGAGTGGGTCCGGGGGCGGCTTGTACAACGCGCATGATGGCTGGAGTTGGTCGGCCGCAATTTTCAGCGGTTAAAAGTGTGGCAGACATCGCCAGACCGCAAGGGATTGATGTTTGGGCCGATGGTGGAATTAAACATCCGCGTGATGTAGCACTCGCACTGGCCGCTGGTGCCAACTGCGCCTTTATTGGAAGTTGGTTTGCAGGCACTCACGAAAGCCCGGCTGACGCTTATCGCGATTCTGATGGTAGGCTTTATAAAGAGCAATTTGGTATGGCTTCGCACCGCGCAGTGGCGCAAAGGGTTGAAAATGATGCTGCTTGGAATCAAGCTAGAAAAGAATTTTTTAAAGAAGGAACAAGTCGGGCCAGGATGTATTTAAAAGAAGGGCAGGAAAGTGCCGAAGATATTTTAGACAGTATTACAGCCGGACTGCGTAGCGCTTGTACATATTCTGGAGCCCGTAATCTGCGTGAGTTTTATGATAACGCAGTGGTTGGAGTGCAGACATCATCGGGGTTTGAGGAAGGCAAGGCAGTGCGGGAGAGCTGGTAGTTGGGGAGGCAAGTGACAAGTATAGGATTGTAAGTTCTGGCGTGGGCTACTCAAAATGGTTTCCGGAAATTAAGTTTAGTAAAATATATTGACAAACTAGCAGCAAAATGCTAGATTTTGATGTCGCAAGACACCCTACGGCAGGGAGAGCCGAACAACACCTGGAGGAACCTTGTTTCACTTCATCGAACTCGAGCATCTTTCGAAGATCGACGGCTGGAGCATGGGTGCTCTCCTCGTTCTTCTCGATCCCATCATCATTTCGTTCGTCGGAACCGTGGTCTTCGCTGTTCTCGGCGCGCATGCACTGCACAAACAGATCAAGCGCATCGACACCGAGGGGGCGAAGTCGGTGTCCGTGGAGTGGAACCTCGTGTTCCTAGCCATGTTCACCAGTCTCATGCCATACGGCTTCGAGCGAGAAAGTCTGGCACTGGTCATGCAATGTCTGCTGCGTGCGCCCTTCTACGTGGTGATCATGCGGCAGCTCTACAAGTTCCACTTAACCTTCTCTGGCTTCCAGTGGGGACTGGCGGGACTTGCGACGCTGGCGACGATCGCCTCGTTGTTCTGGCCAATATTGGTCGCAACGGGGCTGCTCTGGGTGAGTGTCATCACGGCAAGGACACCAGCCGTGGAAGATCTGGCGCACCAAGAGCACGGAGGGAGTCGAGCTCCGAGTACTGGTCGTCTACCTCATGAGTGCCGTGTTCTGGACCGCTTACGGCTTCGCTCTGAAGGACTACTACGTTGTCTCCTGGGCCATCGGTTACGGCGTGGTTTACTCGAGCGGTATTTTCGCTCACCAGGTATTCAAACCTGTAGCGCACTGAACAGCTCCGCCCCTGAAGCTGCTCGCTTCGGTGGGCGGCTTCTTGTTTTCTAACGCTCCTAACGGCGATGTTTAAATTTTTTAAATGTCTACCAAGCCTTGATCATAACAAAACCAGCCGCCTTGAGCGACTGATTTTGTTTACCGAGCTGATCTCTGAGATGGACCCGCTGTGCGGGCCTGTCAC
>PFJC01000034.1 GCA_002782865.1 Candidatus Uhrbacteria bacterium CG_4_10_14_3_um_filter_41_21 | reverse complement strand
TGAGAAAAAAAATGTTGATGTAGTGATTGCCAGTGGGCTTGAACGTGGTGGTGGTCGAGGCGAAGACATTTTTTATTTTTTAGTGTTGCTGGTAGTTCGCGAATGGACTTTATAGTAGCATCAGCTATTCGAGATTTTTTTGTGTTATTAATTAAGATGGCTCGCATGCCGAGTTCTTTTGCCGGTATGATATCAGTATGTTCTTGGTCGCCTATAACAACACAGTTAGAGGGTTTGATTTTTAATATTTGAACAATATTCGGAAAAGCATTATTGAGCCCTTTTCGATAGCTTCCTTCACCGGAAAAAATATTATCGCGAAAAAGATTTTGAATCCCTAATTCTTCTAAAACGTTGTTAATCCAAACTAGTGGAGCATCAGAGACTAGTGCCAGCATGTAGGTTTTTTTTAATGTCAATAAAGTTTTTTTCAAGTACGGTGCCTTCTTGACAATACGGCGAGCGGAGATATTCCAAACGGTATTAAAATAGTCGTAGCGATTTATACCAAAATCTTTTTCAAGCCCAATACTTATTTGTTCACCATATTGTTTTTGAATGTCATTCAGGATGCATCTTGCATCAGGTTGATTCTTAGATAACTTCATGGCAATATAGGTTTCCGCGTTTTTTAATATTTGCCGTCGTAAGGATGATTTTTGAAAGGAACCGCTATCTAACTGATAGAGTGTGCCGTCTAAATCGAATATGATGAGTTTATTCTGATTTTTCATATTTTTTTGCCAACTTAATAGCTAATTCGACTGCCACTTTGGGATTTTCGGCAACTTCAATTTTTTATTCTATTCCGACTATCTAAAAATTGTCCCCCGAGTTTTTCACTCCAGCCACCAGTGTCCTTCAAAACTATGACTGGAATATTTGCTTGATATGCAATAGCAATTTCAGTAAGCGTGCCAGAACCACCACTTACTGAAATAATAGCATCACAACTTAAAACAAGAGCTAGTTCTCGACCACCACCACGTTCAAGCCCACTGGCAATCACTACATCAACATTTTTTTTCTCAAAAATATCTAGGCCTTTGCCGTACGTTACGCCTACTGTTAGCCCTTGGGCTGACTTGGCTCCGCGGCAGGCTGCGGTTGACAGGGAATCGTAATCTTTTTCAGCGCCAAAAAATAAAGTTGCGCCGTTTTTTGCCACCCAGTACCCAACTTCTTCGGCTAGATTTTCAAAATCTTTTGAATATTTAAGATCAGCTGCCGATCCCATTACACCGATTTGTAATTTTCTTGATGATTTATTCATATTATACTTTATTTAAGTAAAGTGGTTAAAGTAAAAAAATTTAGTTAATTTATCTTAGTCTTTTTAAAATCAATTTATAGCCACCCATGCCTTTTTTCAGCCATTTATGCACTCTGGCGATAGTGGTGGAACTCATACCGGTCTCTTCTGCAATTTTAGTGTAACTAATTCCTTCGGCTAACATTTGAGCAACTTTCCATCTTTGTCCAAATTCAACTATTTCGTTTGCAGTCAGTAAATCTCTGAAAAATGCTCTTGCTTCGTCAGTGTCTTTTAATTTTAGGATAGCCTTAAAAAGATCATCTGAATCAGGTGTCATCCACTTGCTTTGTTTATCATTGATTTTTGTCATACGCTTTACTGTAGTAAAGTATAGCAAACGGTAATTTTTGTGTCAAGAGATTATGATCAGATTTGATAATCGATACAAAAATTGGTAAAAACAGATTTTTGAGCTGTTTATGGTACGCATCTGGTCGCAAATCAATGATTATCAAAAACAGACCAACGCGGTCTGTTTTTTTGATTTTATTTAAGGTCTAATATGTCTTTTATAAAGTCACCGGTTTTGATTGGTGAATACCCGGGAGTATATCCGGGTGTACGACCGGGAGTATAGCCGGGAGTATAGCCTCCTGTAAAAACGCCACGAAACCAACCTTGCTGTGGGTTTTTATTAATTGCTAAAAACCCTGCGGCTGCGGAAAGCATAATTGCTCCGACAACGACAGCGGTTATCGCTTTGGTCTTGGTCTTTGTCTTAATCTTCATAAATGTATTCAAATAAATAAATTTCATTATTGATATGGAGCTCTGTATTTGAGCCTTGGTTAAGGTTTTTCAAAACATCAATGTCCCATGGCCAATACATGTGTAGAACAATATATATTCTTTTTACTCCTGTTTGTTCTGATATGTAATTTAGAATTTCATCAGCATTTTCGGGCTCGGCAAGAACGCGTGTAAACCTTTGATATAAATCCCCTCCGGTTGGAAGTGCGTACCAAAGTACTTCTTCTCCTTCGATGGTATGATACATCAAGAAGCCTAATTCCTGCAAAGCGGCCGCACTTGTCATTTGATTTGAAAGAACGATATAGGGTTCGCCTCCGGCTCTTTCATGCATGTAATTTACGGTATAGATATCAACCGCACTTACGCTTGGCGCAAAAAAAGGGTATTTAATATTGTATTGAGGATATGAAAAGTACCAAGAGATAGTGAGTAAGAATGAGAAGAATGCTAAAACAGTGAATTGTAAATACGGTTTTTCCAATTTTGATTTTGGTCTGAATATAAGGATCGCCAGTATGGGCAAGGAGCTGACATAGAAACATTGCAGTAGTCTAAGTGCAAATTCTTGCTGTTCGTGACCTATGATTCCATTGAAGACAAAAATTGTACTGACTAGAAAAATGCTTAAGATTAATCCGACGAGCCAAACTTTATAAGGATTTAGTTTTGATTCTTTTGTTTTGAATAAGAATATAATTGTAGCTATTGTTGCTAAAATCGGTAGCCAATAACGAATCCCATAAGTTAAATCATAGTACCAAGGAATGTGAGGAAATCTGTCAATGAATGGATTTAGAAATAAATTTAAAAAAGCTT
>PFJC01000030.1 GCA_002782865.1 Candidatus Uhrbacteria bacterium CG_4_10_14_3_um_filter_41_21 | reverse complement strand
ATCAAAGTCCAAATCGGCGCGACCGCCAACTTGAGCCATGCCGGTGATTCCGGGTTTTATTGTTAGCACCTGTTTTTGATGTGGCTTGTAGTTTTCAACTTCTCCTGGCAAATGTGGGCGCGGACCTACCAGGCTCATCTTTCCAGTTAACACCATGTAAAATTCCGGGATTTCATCAATGGAAAATTTGCGAATAAACCCACCGACTTTTAAAATTCTGGGATCATGCGTCAGTTTAAATAGCGGAGTGCCTTCACGCTCGTTGCCGTATTTTTTTATAAACTCCGGGTCAAATCTATATTTGTGGGCGTCTTTAATCATTGTCCTGAACTTTAGATGATTATAGATTTTTCTACCTCGGCCGACACGCTTATGTACAAAAAAGACATTGCCAGGACTTTCGATAAATATTGCCAGCGCTGCCAGTAACTGAATCGGTAAGCTTAAAATGATTAAAATAAAAGCAACAATAAAATCAAAACCTCGTTTGTAAATTGCTCCCCAGCCGTCGAGTGGAGTTTTTGGAACTTCAATTACCGGTTGGCCGGCAAGGGTGTGGATGATAGGGTGTACGGCAGAACCTGGAAACAACTCGGCTGAATAAAGAAAATCAATTTGTTCAATATCAGAAAAAGTTTTTACATCCCGCACCTCTTTTTTATCAGCCTCGGGATTAGCTAAAAGGATAGTATCAATGGCATCTTTTTTCTTTAAAGTTAGAAGGCTTTCTTTTACTCCTGGCGAAAAGTTGGCGTAATGTCCAACTACTTCGTAGCCGATACTAGGATAGGTGGCAAAATATTTGCGTAGTGATTGACCGGATTTTGTTTTGCCGATTATCACCACCCGTTGTAAACCAATCCCAAATTTTCGAAGTGATCTTTGCAGAGTTCGAATTAAGAATCGTTCAATCACCACAAAAATTATTGCTAGTACCCAAACAGCCAGAACAATAAATCGAGAGTCAAATAGCTCTCGAGAGAAAAAGGCAATGGCGAGAATTACGGCAATTCCCGAAGAGCAGGCAAGCAGTACTTTTGTCATTTCAACCGCTAGGCGATTAGGTCTGATCGCATAAAGACCGGAGAGAGCAAAGATTAGTAGCCAAACCAAGGCAGCTGGTAGAGCAACATTCATGTAAGAGCTAAAATCTAGGTCAAAAATGATTGGTCTAATTGAACTGGCATAAGGCGAAAAACGCACCGCATATGCAGCGGCAGCTGCGGCCAGGAGAGTAATTAGATCAAGCGGGACTAAAGCGGCAGTAAAAAATAAGTTTACGCGTTTCATAGCGAGAATTTGAAGTAGTTAATAGTTAGTAGTTAGCAAGACACTAATCACTAGTCGCTAACCTCTAATCACTTTGATACTCAAAGTATATCAAAAAACGCCCCGATAGGGGACGATCTTTGATATTCAGGAAATCTGTAAGCCGAATTTTGTTCCTCTTGCGAGGTGATAATCATTTATCTAGGCCTGGCATTACTGCTGGGCTCGATCGAGCGACCAAATTTGCTCTTTCACCAGAATGGGTTTACCACGGCTCTATGTCGCCATAGGCCGAGATACGTAGCCATTATGAATCAACTGATCCTGACACCGTATCACTTTTCACCTTTTGTCCCGAAGGACGAGTATTGTCTCTGTGGCACTTTCCCTAGGCTTTCTCGCTTCAAGAAAGCAATTGCGATTTCTTGAGTAACGATTTATCCCCTGGTCGCTGTTAGCGACATTCTGTTTCCATGAGTGTTGCCACCTATGGGGTGTTCGGACTTTCCTCCCCGCATCTTTTATTTACATATATGTGAATATATCACCAAAAGGTGCGGGGCGATTATCCAATTTCCTGAACGCAGAGAGGATATCATTTTTGGAACGAGAAGTCAATAGTCGTTATAGATCATAAAAAAGGTTACCGAAACCCTCTCGGATAGATCATAATTCGGTTACCGTGGTTGCATAT
>PFJC01000021.1 GCA_002782865.1 Candidatus Uhrbacteria bacterium CG_4_10_14_3_um_filter_41_21 | reverse complement strand
ATATATTCTCTATCAAAATCCCTGCTTCCCGACACATTCAAGCTATTTAAAACAATAAAAAATCGTAGTTTAGAAAATAGATCCCCTTGGCGTTCTGGATCATCCATTGCAGCATCATATTCCTGTAGAAATTGCTCTATTTTTTGTCTGTTTTCTCTTAACTGAGAAACCCTTGACCTCTGTTTGTTAATCTCCTTGCTAAGATTTGTAACTGCTTTTTGCATTGCATAATCCAATCTGACAATAAAGCTATCATAGCCAAAATCTTTACTAATACGATCATGATATCCAAAAGATAAAAGTTTGTAAAAAGATTGTTCCACATCGCTGATATCTTTTTTGCATAAATTTAAACGACCCATAACTTCTTTCCGTGCAGCTTGTCTTTTTTCTAGGAATTCACTCATTTTTAACTCAAGTATAGAATTTACAGATTGCCAATCATCTGAAGAAAATTTTTCAGAAAATGATACTTTGTTCCTTTTTAGACCATCAATTATTGCCCATATAGAATCAGATGAAAAAACATTTTCTATCTCTGCAACAAAACCATCGTCCTCATTTCTATTTTTAAACTGAGTAGCAAAATTTTTAGCATAATAAACGGGTAGATCTTGTTTGAGATGATCCCAAACGCGAGAAAATACAGCTTCTTGCACACGCAAATTTACAAGCCTTGACTTAACGACATCTTTTAATTTATCTGGCGTTGTTTCACCACCTGCTTCAATTTCTGCTTCAAGCCAAATTTTGATTTCTTCTTTGACGTTGTGATCTATTTTTTCTTGTAACAATTCAGCGACACGTGGATCGTTTTTTAGCGTGTCTATGCTAATATCTGTAGCGGTAGCAATACCTTCAAAATAGGCTTTTGCATCATCTTCCGCATAAAGATCGTCTGCGTCGGCTAATATCTCCAACATTGCATCAACAGTAGGTTGCTCCTCTGTTTGCTTCTCATAGCGCAAAAGATCTTCACTATGAACCCTAGTTGCTGAAAATCTATTGAATTGTGGATTCTTATCCATATATCTATATTATACACGGTTTTTTAACAAATAAAAGGTTGGCGGGGGCGCAATTCACCCTTTTGATTTCCCTCTTGCGCCCCCGCCAAATGGAATCAAATCCGTTTTTATTGAAGCGGTAAAAGTGAGAAATGCAATTGGGATTACGAGACTGCACTCCTTCGCTTCACTGTGTTCCGCTCGGCCACACTGCGCTCTCGCCGCACTAACGTGTCGGCTCGGGGCACATAACAGCACGATATGAGGCTCGCTCGTTGCACGTCGCTCACCCAAATTTCGCACACAATTATTGAATTTAAATAAGGAGTGTGCGAAACTTCTCATATCGGCGACGTTATATGCCATCACTCTAAAAACATAAAATTATGAAAGATGATTTTCAAATAGACGAGAAGAATTTTGATGAGATTATATCGCGAGCTGTTAAAAAAGAATGCTATGTTGAAGTGATATCATTGGTACACAACTATTTAGAATTACATTTAAAAAGTCTGATCGCTAGAAAACTCGCAAATATAAAATCGAAACATTTACCTGAAAAAATCAAAATTCTTCAGAATCGAGGTGGCAATTTTTTGAAGTATTTGAATGATTATAACGAGATTGCTTTCCTCTTGGGATGTTTAGACCAAAATATGTATGAAGAAATCAAAAAATTTAATGCTGATAGGAACAAAGTAATGCACCAAATTCTCAAAAAAACTAAGCCCTACTCAAAACTAAAAAAAATTGCCAAAAAAGGTCGTACAATTCAAATCATCTTTAATCCATTCAAATTTACAGAGGCAGATATGCTTCAAAAAATGCAAACAGAGTGGGAGTGACGGCACATAACACGGTGTATACGGTTTCGCTTCTCGTACCTCGTCGCTCCACCCATATTTGCTTGCTCGCTTTGCCTGTAAGAAATATTATACAGGCAGACTCGCAAGCAAACATCGTATACACCGGAACGTTATAC
>PFJC01000059.1 GCA_002782865.1 Candidatus Uhrbacteria bacterium CG_4_10_14_3_um_filter_41_21 | reverse complement strand
AACTTAACTACAAAACACCCAACGAATGCGCGAAAGACATCAGGAAATCACTCGAAGTGGTGCATTGCTAACTTGAATGTTTCAAATAATCAACTTGACGAAACTTATCCCCATGTTAAACATTGCGTTCGTATTCTGTTCGGTTTATTATTATATTGTTAGAGATTAGACCAATAGAATAATAGAATTCGAAATCTATGAGTCTAGTGGTCTAAGAGTCTAATATTTAAATCCCTCTATCTACTATGACCTCCCTACCCCCTCTTACTAAAAAGCAACGTGAAGTTCTAAACTTCATAGAACAGTTTGTCCAAGAAAACGGCTACACACCGTCTTATCGGGAGATAGCTAAAGGACTTGGACTGTCATCACCCTCAACTGTTTACGAACATGTTCAGGCGCTTTGTGAAAAAGGAGTTATAAATACCGGAGACGACGGTTGCGCCCGCACAATCGAACTAGTTGAAAGCGAAGAACTCTCGCCAATGAGTATTATGTTGCCACTGGCTGGGTTAATCACTGCCGGTGAACCAATCGAAGCAGTAGAAGAAAACGAAGCCATGGCAATTCCAGCTAACTTTGTCGTTGATGCTGAAAACTCTTATGTTTTGCAAGTTAAAGGTCGGTCAATGATAGAAGACGGAATTTTTGATGGTGACTTTGTGATTATTGAAAGAAACCCATCGCCACGCAATGGAGATATTGTTGTGGCGCTTCTCGATAACCAATATGCAACTTTAAAACGATTTTACCGTGAGGCAAATCACATTAGGCTGCAACCTGCCAACAGCACAATGCAACCAATTATAATTAAAGGAGATTTAAATATTCAAGGAATTGTCCGCGCTGTTATAAGAAAATTTTCACATTAAAAAACAAATGATCCCACAGTCCGCAACAGAAGTCTGGATTCGATCCTAACTAGACTTCTGAGGTGGACGGGCTGAAGGGATCCAGCCCATTCATCTCGGAATGAATAACGAGAAAGAAGGTATCGGTCTCTCCTCCTCCCGATACCTTCTTTTGACAACCCTTATACTAGTGAAACATGCACTTCGTGCACATTACGGCTAACGCAGCGGTTCAAAGCCAAGCAGTTGGCTTCTCACTACGCTTTGTTTCCCAATACCTGCTTTTGACAATCAATAATACTAAGTCCGCCTGTAATTTTTCAGCCAACCCGGCTCCCCCGCACCTTTTTCCAAAGGTGCGGGGGAGGGGAGGCCAGGATAAAAAATTAACGGCAGGCTTTTGGACGAATATTTGAGCCGTCGGACAATCGTACACCCTTTTCTTTCCACCATTTCTTTTGGGTGAGCAAAAGAAATGGTGCCAGGGTTATAGGGGCTGGAAGCCCCTAATTAATAAATAAAAAATATGCACGAATTACTTAACGACCCAATTGATGTAACTGTCGATTTCATCGGCCACAGAGTTCGCCCAAAAATAATTAAGTGGGGTAACACTATTTTTAATACTGAAAAAGTAAACCTTGTGCACCCGGCACGCGAAGGCGAAAATCTAATTTTTTATTTTTCTATTTCAGACCACAGTCATTTTTTAAAGCTTCGTTTTGATACTCATAATATGGAATGGCGTTTAGTGGAACTGTATACGGATTAAATTCGAAATACGAAATTAGAAATCCTAAACAAATCAGAAATCCAAAATAATAAACCGATATTGTAACTGCGAGGCCAAAGGCCGAAGCAGACTATTCAAAGAGATTGCTTCGTCACTACGCCTCGTCAAACGGGGCTACACTCCTCGCAAGTACGGTTTCATCAATTTCTAATTTCAAATTTATTTATAATTTAGTATTTCTGATTTAGGATTTTAAAAGTTATGTCAATCATTCTTCATCTCGACTTCAACTCTTTCTTTGCTTCAGTTGAACAACAAGCAAATCCTTTTTTGCGTAACAAAGCAATTGCAGTTGGTGGCAAATCCGGTGGAGCCGGAACCGGCTCCACCGGAGGTCGCGCTCCACTTTTAGCCAGAACTGTGGTTACAACCGCGTCACGCGAAGCAAAAGCGCTTGGTATTAAAACTGCCATGGGCAGTATGGAAGCAATGCGCATTTTGCCAAGCTTAATAATGATCCAAGGCGATCCGCAGAAATATAGTGAAATTACAAAACGCTTTTTAAATATAATGCGTCGATATTCAGATGCGGTTGAGCAATTTAGTACAGATGAGGCTTTTGCTGACATCACCCAAGCGGCCGGTGATTATTTTGGCGCAACCGCCCTGGCTCTACAGATTAAAGAAGATATTGCTCGTGAATGTGGACCTTATTGCACAGTCAGTATTGGGATAGCTCCCAATAAACTAATCGCAAAACTTGCTGGAGAATCCAGAAAACCAGATGGTCTCACAGTTGTGCCCCCAGCTGATGTTATTAATTTTATTGATTCTCAACCGTTCTCAGCTTTTTGCGGAATCGGCTCAAAAACCGAGGAAAAACTAACAGAACTTGGGATATCTGATGTTAAGTCTTTGCGCCGCGCACCGCTTTCACTCCTGCGGTCGCACTTTAAAAACCAGGGCGACTGGCTCTATTTAGCGGCGCGCGGCGCCGGTGACGATCAGGTGTCTGATAAAGTTGAAGATCCAAAATCAATTGGTCACTCCTATACTTTTCCCTATGATCTAGAGCTTGAAGCAGAATTAAAAACAAATCTTCTAGCGCTATCTGACAAAGTTGCTTTCCGTATGCGTCGTGATAATTTTTATGCAACTCAAGTATCAGCGTTTGTGCGGCATGCTAGATTCCCCGGCGTAGCCGGGCCAAGCTCCGCCGGGGCCGGGGTTGGCGCTCAGCATAAAATAAAGGATGGTATTTCAGACGGGCTCGAGATTTATAAAAATGCCTGGGAGATAATAAATAAAATCAGAGATAAAGAGATGCCTATTCGACTTCTTGGTGTTAGTGTTTCTGGTTTAATTAAGTCTCCGCTTCCCTCTAGACTTTTTAAAAAAGACCAAAAAACTCATCGAGCACTTGAGGCACTCGATGAGATTCAAAATAAATTCGGGTCAGATTCATGGCGCCGTGCCGCCACACTTAAAACTGTATTTCTAGAACGCGCCAGCGGCTGGCACTATGATCATGAAATCTAGCTCATCCCACCATTTCTTTTGGGTGAGCAAAAGAAATGGTGCCGGAGTCACAGGGGGCAGAGCCCCCTAAAGCGACTCCTCGATCTCCATTAGTCGATTGTATTTAACAAGCCTTTCCGATCGAGACGGAGCGCCGGTTTTAATATACTCGGCATTAACCGCTACAGCCAAGTCGGCAATTGTAGAATCTGCTGTTTCGCCCGAGCGATGCGAGATAACAACTTTATATTTATATTTTTGCGCCAGCGCAATTGCTTCCATTGTTTCTGTCATGGTTCCAATTTGATTCATCTTAATCAAAATTGCATTAGCAACCTTCATATCAATTCCCTTTTTCAAACGCTCTGTGTTTGTGACAAAAAGATCATCCCCAATAACTAAAGATTTTTTTCCAAGCTCGGCTGTTAACTCCCTCCAATCCTGCCAAGCGTCCTGGTCAAGCGGATCTTCTATCGACATCAATGGATACTTTTTCATCCAGCCACCAAGCAGACCAGTCATTTCACCAGCTGTCATCTTGCGTCTATCAGTTTTTAAAATATACAAATCCTTTTTTTGATCATAAAACTCGCTGGCTGCGATATCGATTCCAAAACCAATTTCTTTACCAAGCTTATATTTAGCTCGACGAACAGCTTTTGTTAAATACTCAAGCGCGTCTTCTGTTTTTCCAACATTTGGAGCATATCCGCCTTCGTTGCCAACATCCAAATCGTGGCCATCTTTGTATAAAACTTCCCCAAGTGCGTGAAATATTTCTGCTCCAGCTTGAATTTTGCGCCTAACAGTTTTAAAACCATGCGGAATTACAATAAACTCCTGCATATCCAAATTGGTACTAGCGTGCCTGCCGCCGTTAAAAACATTCATGAGCGGTGTTGGAAGCTTATAAGTTTTAAAATCAAAATTATAAATCTCACGCAAATGTTTATAAAGCGGAATACCACGACGCTTAGCGCCGGCGTGAGCACAAGCCATTGAGACTCCCAAAATTGCATTAGCGCCAAGTTTGTGTTTATTGACTGTGCCGTCTGAAATCCGCATGTCATCATCAATCTTTTGCAAATGAAAAACATCCATGCCCTTTACTAACTTTTGAATCCTTACATTTACATTATTAACTGCTTTTAAAACTCCCTTACCGCCATATCGTCTTGGATCGTTGTCGCGCAATTCAAGTACCTCATGAATTCCGGTTGAAGCGCCCGATGGCACAGAAGCGCTCCCGCGAGTTCCATCTTTAAGCACGACAGTTACATTTAAAGTCGGGTTGCCACGCGAATCAAGAATTTCATGAGCATGCACTAAGTCGATTTTTTCTTTCATAGCTTTATTAAATATTAAATTAGAAGCACTAAATACTAAACAAATTCGAATTTCGAAACTAGAAATTTAATTTCGCATTTCAGATTTCTAATTTGTTTGGAATTTCTGATTTCATATTTATAATTTCCATAATACTTCCAAACCTGGCAACTTCTCACTAGCCAAAAAAGCCAGCATTGCCCCGCCACCTGTTGAAAGAAAACTAAATTTCTTTTCTATTCCTTCCGCTTGTACAAACGCAACCGTGTCACCGCCGCCAACAATAGAACGCACCTTTTTATTACCTGCAAACGCCCGAGTTGTAATAATAGTTCCCTCTTTTCCACCAGCAATCTCTACAATTCCCATGGCTCCGTTAAAAATAACTGTTTTAGATTTTTTTAGTTTGTCGGCAAAATCACGCGCAGTTTTTAAACCAATATCCACAATGCTATGCGCCCCATTTAAATCAGCCGCATGAATTTTTTTGCCATTAGAGTCAACATAATCAATCGGCAGTTTGATGTTATCGAATTTTTTTAAAATATTTTTCGCAATCTTGACTTCAGATGCACTTATGATTTTTCCCTTCATTTTTAAAGGTACACCGGTAGCCGCCTCATGAAACACCAGAGCTAACCCACCACCGATTAAAACCGTTTGAGCTTTACCGGCCATCACTTTAATAAGAGGAATTTTTGTCTCAAGCTTGGCTCCACCTACTAAAAGCGTTAATGGTTTTGGCATTTTTTTTGAAAGCTCGCCGACTTCTTCAACTAATACAGAACCGGCATAACTTGGTAGTAATTCCGTTATTCTGTGCACTGAAGAATGTTTGCGATGACAAGTTCCAAAGGCATTGTTAACATAAATATCAGCTAATGCTGCTAATTTATGCGCAAATTTTTTACAATCTTTTTCCTCCCTGTCGCTAAATCGAACATTCTCGAGCATTACCACTGAACCAGGCTTAGCTTGATTTACAATGTTTGTTGTTTTTTTGCCAATCACTTCGCCGGTAAAAACATTTTTTATTTTCTTTTCAGATGCAAGCCATTTTGAAATTGGCGCCAAACTTAAATTTTTTACAACCTTACCGTTCGGCCTGCCCAAATGTCCTACTAAAATCACAATTGCTCCTCGACTTGTTAAGTCGCAAATATCGGGGATCGCCCTTTCCAGTCTCCAGGTTGAACCCTTTTGAATTCGCCCAGCCTTGAGCGGAACATCACAATCAATCCTCATCAAAACCTTAGCACCAGGTTTAATTTTTGATTTTGCTAGAGTTTTTAAATTCATACTAACCAAACAAAACTGAAATTAAACGACCTTTTTTGCGGAGGTTTTCATGAACTAGCCCATCAATACCCAAAATATGACCAACTCCGCCAGCCATAAATAACATTAAAACAATTATATAAATAATATGTTGATCAATCAATCCATGCGCAGTATTTCCTTCAAAATCTGCAAGATAATAAAGAATCATGATTATAATTCCAAAGAAAGATGCCGGGCGCACAAATATACCCAAAACCAAACATGCGCCGACTAATGTTAATCCCCAAGCATTTAAGGAATCAACCAAACCGTTTCCAGCCAGTGATTGAAACCAACCGGCCAGTGGCCCGGTTGCACCTGCCAAATAACCAGCAGCTGACCAGTCACCGAATTTGGTAACACCGGCGTATAAAAACATTAAGCCAAGTGCGACTCTTAAAACTAAAAACATAGAACTGCAAACTCCCTGGCTGGTACATTTTGAAAAGCGCTCAAACAAAGTATGTTTTCTCATATTAAAATCTTTTGACCAGCATTACCGCCAGTTCTGCCAAACGATTAGCATAGCCCCATTCGTTATCATACCAGGCCACGACTTTTACTAAATCTCCGTCAACAACACGCGTTAAATCAAGATCAACAATTGCTGAACGCGGATCACCAATAAAATCAGAAGATACAAGCGGTTCCTCGGTTACACCAACAATATTTTTAAATCTTGGCGTTGTGCTAGCTTTTTTAATAGCACGGTTAACTTGAGCAACTGTTACTTTTTTTGATAACAAAAAGGTGATGTCTGAGATTGATACAGTTGAAAGTGGTACCCTAATTGACAATCCATCAAATGCATTTTTTAAGCTTGGTAAAGTTTCTGTGACTGCAATCGCCGCGCCGGTTGAGGTTGGAATCATGTTAATTGCAGCGGCTCTGGCTCGACGCAAATCCTTATGCGGACCATCTACCAAATTTTGAGTTGATGTGTAGCCATGAATTGTTGTTAGCATTGCTTTTTTAACACCAAACGCTTGGGCCATTATGGCAGTTACCGGTGCTACACAATTAGTTGTGCACGAGGCATTGTTAACAATCCCTGATTTGTCATTTTTAATATCTTCTGCATTTGCACCTAAAACATATGTTGGAATATGTCCGCCCTTTCCCGGAGCTGACAACACCACTCTTTTAGCACCGGCGTCTAAATGAGCAGAGGCTTTTTCCTCGGTTGTAAAAAATCCGGTTGATTCAATAACAACATCAATTTTCATTTTTTTCCAAGGCAAAGCCGCTGGATCTTTTTCACTTAAAACTGGAATTTTCTTTCCGGCCACAATCAGCATCCCTTTTGCTGACGCGACTGGCACCTCCCACTTACCGTAGTTGGAGTCGTATTTTAAAAGATGAGCCAAAGTTGCTGCGTCAGTTAAGTCGTTGATTGCTACAACTTGGAATCCTCGTTTACCCCACGCGGCTTTAAAAGTTGATCGGCCGATTCGGCCAAAACCATTGATTGCAATTCTTGCCATATGCTTGGATTATAACACAAAACAAAAAAACGAACTTTCATTCGTCCCTTGCGTAGGGGCGTATTGCAATACGCCCCTACAATTTTTCAATTTATTTATCCACCAATCTCAAACCTTGCAAATCGATTGATTCTCAAGTTCTCTCCGATTGAAGCAATTTTACTTTCCATCAACTGGGCGATTGTAATGTCTTCGTCTTTGATAAATCTTTGATTAAGAAGACAAGCTTCTTCAAAGTATTTACCAATTTTTCCTTCCAAAATCTTTTCTATTACATCGGCTGGTTTACCAGCATTTTGCTCAGCCGCAATCTCTCTTTCTTTGGTCACAACCTCAGCCGGCACATCTTCGCGTGACAAATATAGCGGACTCATTGCTGCAATGTGCATAGCAATGTCATTGCAGAGCTCAATAAAACTTTCGTTTCGGGAAACAAAGTCAGTTTCAGAAAGAACTTCTACCATTACGCCAATTCTGCCGTTTCCGTGGGTGTAACAATGTACTCGGCCTTCACTAGTTGCGCGGTCAGCGCGCTTGGCAGCTTTCGCTGCTCCGCTTTTTCTTAAAACTTCGATTGCTTTTTCAATATCGCCGTCGGTTTCAGTTAAAGCCTTTTTAGCTTCCATCATTCCGACCCCAGTCATTTGCCTTAGCTTGGCAACATCTGATGCGTTTATTGTCATAGTTTTGTAATTAGATATTAGACAGTTAGACCACTAGACCGATAGATTTTGAGCTCTAATACTCTATTGGTCTAATCTCAATTAGATCTATTTTGTTTCCTTTGCAGAATTCTTTGCCCTTGCTTTTCCAACTTTAGCAGCTTCTGCGATTAACTTTGTAATAAGTGTAACAGACCCAATCGCGTCGTCGTTAGCCGGTATTGGAAAATCAACCAACTCTGGATTTGTATTTGTGTCACAAATTGCGATCACTTTCATTCCACGCTTTATTGCTTCCATCATCGCTGTTTTGTCATGTTTCATGTCAGCAATGAAAACAACCTCCGGCAGTTTCTTAAGAGTAGTGAGTCCACCGATTTTAACATCAAGTTCTTCAATCTTTCTATCAAACTGCAACTGTTCCAGTTTGGTGTACTTTTTGAGTTCACCTTTTTCCCGCTTATCTCGAAGATCAATAAAGTTTTTTATGAGCTTCTGGATTTCCGGGAAGTTTGTAAATGTTCCGCCCAGCCAACGAGTGCTGACATATGGAACTCCGGCATCAAGCGCATATTTTTCAATAACACTTTGTACCTGGCTTTTTGTTCCGACTAAAACAATGTTACCTCCGTTTGCCATTGTTTCTTCGACATACTTTAGGGTTTTTTCAAGCAAAGTCTGAGTTTGCTCAATGTCGATAATGTGTACATCTTGGCGTTCTCCAAAAATGTATTGCTTCATTTTAGGGTGCCATCTGCTGGTTTGATGTCCAAAGTGGGCTCCAGCTTTAAGTAAATCCTCTAGTGTTGGGATGTTGGGCATATTTTTTCCTTTTATTCGTTGATTCGTACAAATTGGGCGCTTACGCAGGGTTTGGCGTGCCAAACCCTGCGAATATGCGAGGATCCAATTGTATCGCCACGAATCTGTGATTTATTAATGATTTGCGTAGGGGCCGGCCCATGTGCCGGCCCTTTTTCGTATCGGGCGACCACATGGGGTCGCCCCTACAACAAAATAATGCGATGGCAGGATAATAGCTTATCTGGCTATTTTGGTCAATATTTGAGTAAAAGAAAACGCGGGGCCCATCGATGTCGATGAGTCCCGCAGGTTGGCAGGAAGCTCCCTGCTGAGAGTTGCGAAGAATTCCGCGTGGCCTCGACGAAGGCCTAGAGGGTGTAGCCGCCGAGCAACCAGGTGTCGACGCCTTCGTCGCAGGCGTCGGTGATCGCGGCATCCGGATCGTGACCCTGGCTGTAGAAGAGCGGGGTCAGGCCCCAGGCGATCGAGTTGATGTCGAAGTCGCCGTAGGTGTCGGCCACACAAAGCGTGTTCGTGCCGAACCAGGTGTCGCCGAAGCCGTCGCCATCCTCGTCGCCCTCGATCTGGACCTTCATGTTCCAGTCCTCCTCGAGGTTGACGTCGGCGCAGATGCTGTTGGCGTCGGTGGCGGTCGCCGCGGCCGATCCGGAGCCGTAGGCGTTGTCCATCACGTTCCAGTCGGCATCGTAGGTGATGACCCAGAACTCCAGGGTGGAGTAGATGGTGCCGTCACCCTCCCAGCACATGTTGCGCACGGTCGAGCACTCCTCGTCGGCGCCGTCGCAGTCCTGGTCGATGCTGTCTTCGCAGACTTCCTCGGCGCCGGGGTACGCGGTGGACTCCGCGTCGTCGCAGTCGCCGGTGCAGGTGCTGTAGCCGTCACCGTCGGCGTCATTGAGGTTGAGCGACGCGTCGGTGTCGTCGCAGTCACTGGTGTCGTCGTAGCCGTCACCGTCGGCATCGATCGGGATCGAGCCGGTGTCCGTGGCGGTGTCGGCCGTGTCGCCGGAGGTGTCACCCCCGGTGTCGACCGCGGTGTCCGAGGTGTCGTCCGAGGTGGCCGTGTCGTCGGCGGAGCCTTCGCTCCAGGCTTCGATGCACTCGTAGGCGTTGTCGCCGACGAACATCGTGCCGTCGCACTCCTCGCTCAGGCTGATGCAGGTGCAGTCGCCCCAGGCAACCTGACAAACGATGGTGTCGTCGTCCAGGCCGAGATCGGTGCCGTACGTGGATTCGATGTCACCGACCGTCGTGCACACATCTCCGAAGATCGTGCAGCCGGCGGAGGTGATGGTGGCGAGGCCCAACAGGGCCAGGAAGAACGTGGGGCGCATTGCGCACTCCTTGTGTTGGTCATCGGGGCGCAATGCGCCCCTAGTTTGTATGGTGCCAGAATCCCCTGTTAAGGGTTGTCGCGGACCCCGTTAATGGGGACCCTGGTTTCAGAAGCGACAGGTAAACCTACTAAAATCCCTGTGTTTTGTCAATAGCAATACAAAAAAGGCTTAATTTTATTGATTATTTATTAAATTCATTTTTTTCCCAATTTTTTGGATTATTTTGAATATAT
>PFJC01000028.1 GCA_002782865.1 Candidatus Uhrbacteria bacterium CG_4_10_14_3_um_filter_41_21 | reverse complement strand
TTGTTTCAATGATTCTTAAACTGAATTCGCACCACGAGTAACCGATTCCCCGTCCACGATTTGGGTAACCGTTATTTATGATCTATATCGCCGAAACAAAAAACCACCTCATTATTTCGAAGTGGTTTTTTTAATCCTCTTTTCCTAGCGCGGGGCCAGGGTAATCGTCTGCATTCATATTTTATGACTCGTGCGAGAGTCTTTTTGAATCAATTTCATGGCGCCTAAAATAGGCAGTTGTAATCATTGTTCCAACGGCACAGCCAAGCGCATATAGCGCGACCAGATTGACATTTTCAATGTCATCCAGCACTGACTGAAGCACATAGTACCAAATGAATATATTCACAATTGTGGTTAATCCACTTGCCATGATTTTGCTTTCCGACACAAATCGTGTCCACATAGAAATGATGATCATTTCTAGTATGCCCATGAAGAATAACATCATAGAAAGCATGATTAAATGGTTTTTATTAAAGATCGACCTTTGTAGCCCTAAGGCTGGCTAAGAGTGCCTTAAATGGAGAGAAAAGTCAAGCCGCTATGGAAGACCCCAATGCCAAGCATTGGGGCTTGTCGCGCTGCTTTGTCAATGAAAGAATAACATACAAAATATTTACAAAATTCAGGCTTTCGTGTATCCTAACGCCGCGTACGAATAATGATCTAAAATGCCAAAGTAGCTTCCGCCTTCGTCCAGAGGCTGGACTACGGACGGACAGGCAGTTGGTTCCATAACCAACTTCGCCAAAATGCCAAAGTAGCTCAGTTGGTTAGAGCAACGGTTTTGTAAACCGTAGGTCGTGGGTTCGAATCCCACCTTTGGCTCCAGAGCCTAGCTATTAAAGCAATTGATAATTAAGATTTGGAAACGCATACATCTGCCGCGGTAGCTCAGTTGGTAGAGCGCTTCCATGGTAAGGAAGAGGTCTCGGGTTCAAATCCCGACCGTGGCTCCACCGAGCTGAGCTTGGTTGTACCTTGATAATGCCAAAGCTAAGCTTTGGCTAGGAAAACATTGTCAGAAGCTAATCGAGGTGAATAGTCCAGCTAAGCTGGTCCACCACGACAATCAACATGGGTCGGTACCGAAGCGGTCAAACGGGGCAGGCTGTAAACCTGCTGGCAATAGCCTTCGGCGGTTCGAATCCGTCCCGGCCCACCAAAAAAGAACCACAATGTGGTTCTTTTTTGTTTTATTTATCTAGAATCTTCCCGGTCCGTTTGGGTCATAGCCATTGGCAATCTCTATACCGTCGTTATAGCCATCACCATCAGAATCGGCATTATTTGGATCTGACCAGTGAATTGTCATTTCTGAATAATCAGTTAAACCATCTTTGTCTGAGTCTAGCTTTCCGAAACCGTTTGGATTGTAACCATTAATCACTTCTATGTAATCGCCATATCCATCACCGTCGGTATCATTCTTAAACGGATCTGTTTTCCAAACTGTATTTTCTTGGTTATCTGTTAACCCGTCACCGTCCGCATCAATATTGTCCATTGTCTTTTCAATTCCAGACATTATTAATTTCTCAGTTTCCCCGGTTGTGTAATTATCGATTGAAACTGCATTTTTTGGCTCTTTGACTGCGACCGGTTCGTTGAAACTATTAAACAAAACAGAAAGCTCAAAAGAAGAATAGTTCAAAGCGCTTACTTGTTTGTTGATATTCAATGTAAACATCACTGGCAACATATTTATAGTATCAACCCACAAATATCCTCCAATAGTTAGGTTGTCATCAAAGTAAGCTTTTATTTCCTCCAATTCTTCTTCTGACGCCTGATTTTCTGTTTGCAAATAACTAATCAATTTTTCACCATCGACTTCGTAGGCATAGCGAACAGTTAACATGTTATTTATATAATCAACAGTTTCTGCATCATATTTTATAACTCCGGCAGAAAATAAATCCTGCAAAGAATCTTCCAGCTGAGAAATTACTTCCTGATCGTTTGAATCAGTAAAATCAGCCGGTGAAAATTGATCTATAAAATACCACTGGCTATCACCATCTGAAACATAAATATTTTCAGAAGTTAAAATAACAGAGGCATCTGACTGTTTAAATTCTCCGTCATGACTCATCCAAAAATTAAAATCATAGGAATCATTATCATTTTCATTCCAAATCCCATCTACATCAGCATGCATGTTAAGCGGCGCCTCCATTTGCTCATTCATTGTCTTTAAATCAAGCTCAAGGCTAAAATTAATTGCCTGAGCGTTATCAATATTTTTGATCAAACTTTCAGTGGGGCTATCCAAAAGCATCAAAGCCTGCGCAGATTGAGCCGGCAGAATAAACATTCCCATTAGTGGCAAAATCAGTAGTTTCTTGAGCATAGACATATTATTATTTAACGCAATAATATAGCAGAAATTGGTCATTTTGTCAATCGGGATAGCAGTAATTTTCATTTACTTACTTAACTTTGTTTGATACGCTTAAATTATTAATAATCAACTATATATGAAAAATACCCTATTTATAGTCAGTTTGATCGCCCTACTGCTATTTACTACTCTCGCTGTTTGGCCAAAAACAGACTCTGAAAACAATCTACCTGCTGATGACGCTACTTTCGACGATTCCAGCGATTCTGCTGATTCTGATGTAATTACCCCCGAAATCTCATATACAAACGCTACACAGGATGACATTATTGTTGACCTTCCCTTGGCCGGTGACACTATCACTTCCCCACTAACAATAAACGGAAAAGCTCGTGGAAGCTGGTTTTTCGAGGCATCTGCCCCAGTTATGGTAGTTAATTGGGACGGTCTAATAATTGGCGAGGGCTACATTCAAACAACCAGTGATTGGATGACCGCCGACTTTGTTGATTTTACAGGTGAAATCACTTTCACAAATCCGACCTACCAAAATAATGGCGTAATTATATTAAAAAATGATAATCCATCAGGTTTGCCGGAAAATGATAAGGCCCTAGAGATTCCAATCTATTTTGCCCAATTAGCTGAATAAATCTCGTAATATTTGACAAAAAACCCAAATATTACTATTCTACTGCATATCCGGCGTAGCTGGACCAGGCCGCGCCTGGCAACATACAAACTGAAATTCTATGTCACAAGATAACATGATCCGACTTGAGTGCACACAGTGCAAAACATCTAATTACAACTCAAGGAAGAACAAAAAAACAAACAAAACAAGACTTGAGCTTAGTAAGCATTGTAAAAAGTGTGGCAACCACACCGGACACAAAGAAACCAAGTAATTTTAAAACAGAGGCCGTAGTGACCTCTGTTTTGTTAATTCTTTTTCTTCAATCGAATCGTCTCAATTCTTTTTTCAAATTCTTCGATCTTATTGTTATCCGGATTCACCTCTGACAATTTATCAAGCGCTGTCATTGCCTCGTGAACATCTCCAATGTTAATTGCGGAATCTATAAAAAAATCTAAATATTTAGGATTATTCGGGCTTAACTCTTGAGCCTTTTTAAAATGGACGAAAGCGTTTTCCAAATTACCTAATTTTTCCTCAACTTCTCCCAAACTCGCGATCACACTTGGATCGTCAGGTGATAATTTCTTAAGAAACACAAAGGTTTCTTTAGCTAATTCAAAATCTTTCTTTATCAAATATAATCTACCCAATAATTCGTAGGCCTCAACACTGCGTGGGTCTGCACTAACAATTTCGATTAAAGTCTTTTCAGCGCGGTCGTACAACTCTTCGTCAATAAACTTTTCTGCCTCACGCATTAATTTTTTTATAGTTTCCGGATCTTTAATTTCAACGCCAGACGCTTGTTTCTTTTTTTGATACGAACGCTCGGCCGCTGTTAATTTTCCAGCCATTCTTCGAACAAAATCTTGTGCTATCGTGCCCAGTGGCTTAAAAACATCTTGCTGTGCTTTTTTTGCATATTGCGCTCCGGTTCTTTCGATCCGCTGCCGCAAAATTTCGTATTTCAGTTTTTTAGACTGTAAATCTGGCAATGACTCTATATCTAATAATTTTAACTGATCCCATTTTTTAAAAAATAACCAGCCAATTGCTCCCAATCCGCAAATTAATAAAATTATTAAGAAAAAAATCCACATATTACTGTTGAGCAACAATTACATCACTTGCCGCCTTTATTATTCCTTCAAATTTATTAATACTCAAACTAGCTCCGCCAACCAAAACACCATCAACTTCACCTTCGCGTAAAAATGAATACGCATTTTCAGAATCAACTGAGCCGCCATACAAAATTTTTATAGATGTGTCTGGCAAATCTGTGATTTTTTTAGCAACCAATCTGATAAATGCCTGTAGGTTTATCATTTCTGCAATTGACGCAGGCTCCTTGGCTCCAATTGCCCAAACTGGTTCATAAGCAATAAACAAAGGCTTTTTCTTATTTAAACTTAAACCATCCAGAGCTGATTTTAGTTGATCGGTTACATAATTTTCTTCGTTACCGGCATCTCTTTCTGATTTTGGTTCGCCAACACACAGGACTGGAATCAATTTTGTTTTTGACATTGCCTCCAATCTTTTGCGCACAATTTCGTTTGATTCTCCAAAAATATGTCGTCGTTCTGAATGACCAACCAAAGCATACTTACACTCGGCATCAAGCAACATGCCGGCAGATATCTCGCCCGTAAATGCACCACTTTTTTCCACTCCACAATTTTGAGCACCAAGACTTACCCGGCTGTGCGCTAAAGTTTTTTTAACTTCACTCAAAGCTGTAAAAGCAGGGCAAATAATAATTTCCGGTAGCCCTTCTTTTCCACGAGTAATTCGAATAACGCCCCGCGCCAAGGCGACACTTTCGCGAATGCCTAAATTCATTTTCCAATTACCAATGATGTATTTCATATCATTAGCCTATCACAGGCAGGTGCTTCAATAAAGCCGCATCGTTTTTATATGGTCCCACAACTGCAATTGCGAATTTTTCCAAATCGAGAATCAAATTTGCAACTCGTTTAATATCAACACAAGTTACTTTTTCAATTTCCAGCAAACGCTCTTCCGGAGTTTCGGCTTTGCTAAGATATAATTCTTGACGGCCAAAAAATTCTGCATAATTAGAAGAATCTTCTAAACTCAACTTTAACGACCCGGCAATATTATCTTTTATGTAACGCAACTCTTTTTCTGTAACGCCATTCTTTTTTATTTTCTTCAGTTCCCCAAAAATAACTTTCATGGCCTCAGTTAATCTTTCTGCATCTAACCCAGCCCGAATTAAGAACACACCAACATCTTCATAGTTATCAACAGACGCCCGAATTGAATAACAAAGTCCACGACGCTCACGAACTTCAATAAATAAACGCGAGCTCATCGCTCCTCCTAAAATTCCAGCTAATAATCTTATGGCTGGCATATCATCGTTGGACCTACCCGGTGTTTCAAAACCAAGCGCAACTTGAATTTGTTTTAAATCTTTAAACTGACGCTTAATTCGAATTGGCCTGACCGGATTGTGATAATGATTAAACTCTGGCGGTTTTTCTTTTTGTTTGATTGATCCAAAAGTTTTATTTAGCAAAGTAATTGTATTTTTAGGGATGTTTCCGGAAACAATCACTACCATTTCAGACGGCACATAATACTTATCACGATAGTTTATCAAATCCTGACGCTTCATCGCCTTAACTGAATCAGCTGTTCCGGCAATTTCAAGTCCTAACGAGTTCCCTTCAAAAATAGCCTGCTCAATCAAATCACTAACATGCATTATTGGATTTTCCTCATACATTTTTATTTCCTCAACAATAACACCTTTTTCTCTGGTAATTTCTTTTTGATCATATTTTGAGTTAAATATCATGTCATGCAAGAGATCAATCGCTATTGGAGTTTTGTCGCCCGCAATTTTAATGTAATAACCTGTCATGTCTTTGCCGGTATAGGCATTAAACTCAGCGCCATACTGATCTAATGTTTTTGAAATATCAAGAGTTGTTGGTCGCCTCTTTGTCCCCTTAAACATCAAGTGCTCAATAAAATGTGATCCCCCTCGAACTTTATTATTTTCATAGCGCGAACCAACTTTAGTTAAAACTAAAACCGTAACCGCTTTTGTACTATTTATTGGCAGTAAATGCACCCGCATTCCATTTTTTAATTTTTTTGCATTCATAAAATATGAGTCCTATTGGTCACATAGGTCTTATGGGACCTATTTTAAAATTTCTCAGAGAAATATTCCTCCAACTTGTCGATTGCTACTCGTTCTTGTTTCATTGTATCGCGATCGCGAACTGTTACTTTTTTGTCATCAAGAGTGTCAAAATCAACTGTTACACAATACGGCGTTCCAATTTCGTCTTGTCGACGGTAACGCTTGCCAATTGATTGGGTGATATCAAAATCACAATTATATTTTGATTTCAGCAGATTTAAAATATCGTGAGCTGGTTTGATTAGTTCCTCTTTCTTTGACAGTGGCAAAATTGCAATCTTGAAAGGCGTTAAATCTTTATTAAGTTTTAGCACCACTCTGATGTCGTCTCCGACCTTTTCCTCGGTGTAGGCGTCAGCCAACACAGCCAACATTGTTCTGGCAACGCCGGCTGATGTTTCAACAATATGTGGGGTATATTTTTCTTTTGTTTCTTGATTCATGAATTCTAACTTTTGTCCGGAATGGATACTATGTTGCGTTAAATCATAATCTCCTCGGGCGTGAACTCCTTCCAGTTCCTTCCAACCAAATGGAAAATTATATTCAATGTCATAAGCTTCTTTGGCGTAGAAAACCAAATTTTCATGTTTGTGCCACTTTAAATTCTCTTTGTTTATTCCCAAATCCAAATAAAACTGCATGCGCTTTTCTTTCCACTCATTGTAAAACCGCATCTCGTCATTTGGATGAACAAAATACTGCATTTCCATTTGTTCAAATTCACGGGTTCTAAAAATAAACTGTCTGGCGGTTATTTCATTTCTGAACGCTTTTCCGATCTGCGCAATTCCAAAAGGAATTTTTACATGCATTGAGTCGACAACATTATTAAAGTTCACATAAATCCCCTGGCAGGTTTCGCCACGCAGGTAGACCGGATCTTCATCATCACCAGTAAAATTACCCAAATTTGATTTAACTAAAAGATTAAAACTTTTCGCCGGTGAAAAATCACTTTTGCCACATTTCGGACATTTTATTTTCTTGGCGTTTTCATCTAGCAGTTTATTTATTTGTGCTTCTGTCATTTTTTCATCGGCCATGATTCCAATTTCTTCCAATAAATGATCAACTCGACTACGAGTATGACACTTTTTACATTCAGTTAATGGATCAGAAAACCCGCCGACGTGTCCGCTAGCTTCCCAAATCCTGGGACTCATAAAGATACTTGAATCAAGACCAACTATATCTTCTCTTTCTTGAACCATTGTTTTCCACCAAGCTCTTTTAACATTATTTGCCAATTCAACACCAAGTGGACCGTAATCATAAACAGCGGCAAACCCTCCGTAAATTTCAGAAGATGAAAATACAAACCCGCGGGTTTTGCAAAGCTGTACAATCTTGTCCATTGTTACATCACTCATATTAGATAGTTGTAATTTCAATTTCCTTCTTCCGTCCCATTACTTCGATTTCTTCATTTTTTTCTTTAACAAACTTTTCCAGTTTATCAAGCTGACCGTGTTTTTCATCTTCACCGATTCCCTCTTGTTTGGAAATAACTTTTTTAGCATCCTCACGAACTTGACGGACAGAAATGCGCGCTTCTTCTAATTTATCTTTTACCAAACGAACCATTTTCTGTCGTTGCTCATCGGTCATCATTGGCATGTTAAGTCTGATCTTTTTTCCGTCAACATTAGGATTCATTCCAAGGCTTGCGTCGATTAATGCTTTTTCAACAGCTTTAATAGCTGACATATCCCAAACTTCCATTTGAATAGTTTTTGAGTCTGGAGTCGAAATTGAAGCCACGGCCTTAAGTGGCTGTTTTGAGCCATAAACATCAACCATAACATTTTCAACAATAGCTGGTGTTGCCTGGCCGGTTCTTATTCCGGAAAGTTCTTGATTTAAGTGATCAATAGCTCTCTGAAATTGAGGTTTAAATGTGTCTAACATAGTTATTGGGTAGTAAGGGTAATATGGATAGTAATAAGGGTAAAAAGGGTAATATGGGTAATATGGGTGAAAAAACAAAACTTATATGTCTCATCTGTTACTCACATTACTCACATCTCCCCTATCACCCCTTTAGCACATATTACCCATATCACTCTCTTTAAATCAACTTATTCTTCAAAAGAAGCAAATCCAGCATACACAACTGTTCCATCCTCTGGATGAACAACAATTTCTGTTGGGGTTCTTGTTGATGGTAAATCCTCAGTCATCCAAGAGCTCCCAGCGGTCGAGGTGCTGTAAAATGTTGTGGCGGTTGCGTAATAAATATTAAGTGAGCTTTCTGGATCATAAGCGATAGCGTAAATTCTAACATCGCGCGCTTCGGTAATAAGAGGGATATCTAACCAAGTCTCACCGTTGTCCTCTGATCTTAACAAACCATATTTTGTATTCATTATCACAGAAGTACCATCTGCAGTTTGAGTAAATCCATAAACATCGTCTGAATCTCGGAATTCTTTTTTAAGTACATCTTGATATTCAACCCAACTTGCACCGGCATCTTGCGTTCTATACATTCCCTTACTGCTTGTTGCCACCATCATTATTCGGCTGTCGCGATTGCTAATCATCAAATCAGTTATATCTTTACCAAAACGCTGATTTGTAGCCCAGGTTTTTCCGCCATCAGTGGTTTTTATAAGTGTTCCAAGAGTGTCTCCAACCCAAAGTGTGCTTGTGTCGTACCAATCCAAAACCATGGCTGTTAAAGTTTCATCTGTTTGATCGATTTGATACATTGATTCAAAATTTCGAGCACAATCGGTTGATTTCATTACATAAGACGGAGTAAGCACATAGATTGTACAAACATCTTTTGGATCAACCTCGATTTGCAAAACCGTGCCCGAACGCAAACTACTGTCTGACGGCCGGTCCCAAGTGTTCCCGGCTGTGTAGGTATAAAATAATCCATTGGCATAAGTGGCCAGATAGTAAGTCTTGGGATCGCTTGGATCAATCTCCAAATCTGAGACATTAACACCTCCAATTGATGTCACCCCACTGGCTTGAGGCAGTGTGTCTAGCTGAGTCCAGCTTGCGCCGACATCTTCCGTTTTCCAAATTGCGCCGTCAGAACCGGCAGCGTTGTCTGATGAAAAAGAAATGCAACCGGCACCGGTTGTGGCCATAAGCGTCACCAAAGAAAGAATTGAGATTGTGTTTTTCATATTAAAAAGATAAAGCAAAATGCTGTAAAGCTAAAGATTTATTACTATTTGAATTAAGAGCTTCTTCGGTTTCCTGAAGTGCTCGAAGTTGAGTGGTGTGATTTTTAGCGATCTTAACACTGTCTGAATTAAGAGATTCCAATAAATTTTCATGAATCAAAATTCGCCAAACAGAAATCAACTCTTTTATTTTATCATTTCTTTCATCTTTTTGCTTCACTACAGACTCAATGTATGTTAATCGTTTTGCCAGTGACATTTTTAAAAATTCCTCAGCCTCTGCTGTTAGTTCTAAAAAATCATGTTTGTAATCTTCATCCATCAGTTTTATTGCCAAACCCGGACGACGAGCACAAAGATGTGCCATTTCGTTTTTAATTTCTGATATTGGAACAAGACTAAATTTGATGTGAGCGCTACGCGATAAAATTGTTCGCAATAAATATTCCGGCTTTTCTGTTACTAAAATGATGATTGCATTTCCTCTTGGCTCCTCGAAAGTTTTCAGGAGTGCATTTTGAGCACCATGCGACATTGTGTGAGCACTGTTTATTATTGCAACTTTTATTCCGCCACCAAGAGTAGAGAGAGCTAGACGCTCACGCAAGTCATGAACCATATCTACGGAAATTTTTTCTTCATCGATTATTGAAACATTGGGGTGAGTCGCCAACTTTGATTCATCAACTTTTAAAATTTGCGCAATAAAATGCCGAGCGATTGTATATTTTCCAATTGAGTTTGGACCGGAAAAACAGTAAGCATGACTAGCATTACCGTTCTCAATAACCTTTTTAAGATAACTGAGTTGCTTTTTATGGCCAATTATTTGATCAAAATCAGAACTCATAATGAGTTGATTATAGCATATTTCCACCAGGGGGCACTGTCCCCTGTAACCCCTGCCCAGTTTTCTTTTGCCAAAAAAGAAAACTGGGGAAAAGAAATTGGCGGCCAGGTGCTACGCTCACCGTGGTAGCTCCGGCAACACTCGGGCATTTTCTGGTCGCAAAAAGTATTATTTGGTGTTTTTGCGAGAGAAAATGCTATGCCTAGTTTATGCCGGAGCATAACCACGTCTCGCTCGCAATGGCGGATCAAGAAAAAATAATTGTCTAACTTTAGCTAAAAATCAATGCTAAGAGCCGTTATATTCTAATTAAAAATGCGACATAGGCTATCATGTAGTTACTGCTAACTCATGACTAAATGCCTATGCCACACATAGATGAGCGTAT
>PFJC01000020.1 GCA_002782865.1 Candidatus Uhrbacteria bacterium CG_4_10_14_3_um_filter_41_21 | reverse complement strand
AAATCTGTCAATGAATGGATTTAGAAATAAATTTAAAAAAGCTTGTAGACGGTTTAGTGGATTCAAAATCAGAGAAGAATCGATCATATAAAACAAAAATATGCCTCAAAAAAATAAAACCACAATTCTCTCAACATTTGCTAACGATCAACTTTCCAACAATAAAGGTGAGCTTATTAATATACAAAAAGGGGGGTCCTACTTTATATATTAAACAGGTGTTTGATGACGAAAAAGAAAATTTTACTCTGAAAGCCGGTCCTGAAATTGAGGTCGAAATATTGATAACAAAGAGGGGTGAATTTGGAAAAATATTAGCGGTACCTAAATAAAAAAATATTAATTTTTCTGAAATAGAAACGCCGTTATTGCTTATTTCCTCCGTACTGGATGAGTTTAATTTGGATAATCTTCAGAATTATCAAGGTAAGGTTTTTTTAGATATCCAAGGTTATGGTAGAGACAGAAATGATTTCGGACAAAAAAAGTTATGGGAACCAAATGACAACATTTTTGCAAATATATTTTGTCTTAAGGGCACAAAAGAAGAATTAAAAAATATACCGAGCAAATATATCCAAAAACAAAAAAAGAAAATTTTAATAATTACCAACGGTGAATATGGAAGTGAAATTTTTTCCTTTGGCAAACATTATTTAATTAAGCCGTTATCAATTATTGTTTGTAAAAATACAATCGGTGCTGGCGATACCTTTATGGCAAACTTTGTAATTCGCTTTTTGAGAACTACGAATGTTCTTGATTCTGCAAAATACGCTACAAGCAAAACCTCTATATTTTTAAAATCAAAAAATATACATCATGAAAGCCATTTCTTCCAGAAAGAGATTGGTTGTGGTTAAAGGTGCATAATTTAGCATTCAGACACACTCAATCCCTTTCCAGAAGGGGTTTTTCATTTCCGGAAAGGAACAGAAAGCATCAAAAAGAGAAGAAAAAATGTACAAGCCCTACATCGTGTCAGCCGATATTTATCTGCTCATGGAAAAATGGGCTACGCGGCATGACTTCGTGTTATCGGAAAAAGAATTTTTCTCTAAGTTAAGAGAGGAATTCTCAGACTATATGCGTAGAATTTTTCCTGACTTCGAGCTTGTCTCGGAGGAAGAAATCTCACTCGGTCTAATCGAGCTGGTAGAAAAGAGTGGGCTGCCCGTGATTTCATTGGATCATGTTTACTTTCAAAGCAAACTGAACTTTGAGATCGCTCGCCTGGCAGACGAGTATGGAAACGATCGCGGTCTCGGCCGTCGAGGAAATACTCTACCACTCATTAAGCAGGTCAGAAAACTTAAAATGAGTGGGGTGCGTGAAGCTGTGCTCGTTGATGATGTAGTGTTCTCGGGAGCACTTATCGAGAGAGTCGTGGAAGTGCTCTCTAAGATAGGAATCAGCGTTCCGCTCATCATCGCCGGTATTGGTATCAACGAAGGTATCAATCGCATCAATGGCTCGCGTGAAATCCGCTGTGTTCATACCTACAATTCGGTCATTGATGAAGTGTGTGAGCGTGATTTCTATCCCGGTGTACCGCTTTCCGGTCGTCTCCTCATCGGAAATGACAATATCGGTATCCCGTACATCCTCCCGTTTGGGAAGCCGGATGGTTGGGCGTCTATTCCGTCAGACCAAACAAAAAACTTCTCCCGTTTCTGCATTCAACAAACAATCACTCTGTTTGATGAAATAGCGGAAAGTTCCGGAAAGCCAGTTCTGTGCCAAGACCTGGGTCGAAAAGTCTTGAGGCTGCCAACTGACTCAACGCCCTACACCGATGTTCTTCGTAAAATCCTCTAGCTTGAGGTAGCCGGTTCCCTCGTGAGCCGGCTCTTTTCTTTCACGAAAATCTCTTTAATAAACCATAGCCCCAAAAAACGCGTAAGCAATCAAATAACCAATCAAAGCGCCGATGAGGACATCAAAAAAATAATGCACGCCGACCACAACGCGTGACATCGCAATTAAGCAGGCTAGCAAAAACCAAATAAACGCAAAAACCCAACCATATTCCAAACTTGATCCAATAAAAGCGTAGCCAAGCGACGTGGCGAAAGCCATACTGGTGGATGCGTGAGCGGACGGGAAAGAAAAAGTGTGCACAAAAAGATTGTAAGTTGTTTTTGTAACTTCCGGTCGTGTTCGCCTAATTAGGTACTGCAAAAAAACCGTTAAAACAAAAGCGACCACAACTGGAGACAACCAAATAATTATTCTGTGTTTGCCGTCAATGATAAAAACCAAACCAATCATGACAGCACCATAAACATAAAGACCCCAGCTCGCTAAAAGCCACCACAACTCCATTGTTGATCTAAATTGATCTTGGATGAATTTTGAAATTCC
>PFJC01000050.1 GCA_002782865.1 Candidatus Uhrbacteria bacterium CG_4_10_14_3_um_filter_41_21 | reverse complement strand
CGCTCGGGCGGGCAAAAAGGAAGGGGGTTGGGGGGAAGGAATTTTTGCCCGCCCTCGCTTTCCGATTCCAATTTTTTTCCGCCGCCGCCGAATTTTGTATTTCGCTTTGCGAAATGCGCCGCCAATAAGAAAGTTGTGTTTGCCCCGCCCACCCGTGCGCACACAACAAAAACTCCCTTGTATAAATCAAAGAAAAGATGTATTCTAATAATATGATTTCGATATAAGTTAGCATGATACTATTTTATCATAGCAGTATTATAATACAAGTATGGCACAAGAGAATAAAATCGGCAAGAACATAAAAAAACTAAGACAAGCCAAAGGCTTATCACAAGATCGCCTTTCAAAAGCGGCGGATGTTTCTTATAATTCAATCATCAAACTTGAAACCGGCGGCATTACTAATCCAACGATTGAAACCTTGCAGAAAATCGCCAAAGCATTAGAAGTTCAAGTTGATGATTTAATAAAGTAAAAAATATGAATAATTACAAAGGCGACATTATCGAGGAATCTTTGAAAAACAGAGAAGTTCTCAAAGGATTAAACATAATTTCAACAAGAGTTGAAAAGGTTACTGACGAACATCAAACGCCGTGGCTTTCGCAATGGACTTTGGATACTCTTGAAGTCAATGAAAACGAAGCTAATAATCTTGCTGAAAAATTAAGCAAGGCGCTTGATCCGGAACACGGCTGGTATATTGATTATCGCAATGATAAGTATCATTTTGTAATTTTCAAAGACAAAGTTTTCAAGTTAGATCGTAATAAAAAGTCTGATTATGACGAGATGATAAAATACGGTTTATCTATTGGCACACCAGATTATCAGTTACCTAACTTCACCGATTTACCCATAGATGTTTTAGACGCTTTTTTGAGAGAAGCGAACTCGAACACTTACGCCAACGAAAATGTCAAAAAAGCGAGTCCGCTACGCCCTGGCTCTAATGACTATCATTTTGAAAAAGGCGACCTAACCTATCACGACACTTATTTTGGCGCTACTAAATTTATCGGCGAAGAAATTGTTTATAAAAGCAATAAACCGGTTTGGGGCATGAATTACTACGGCTTTACACTTAACGGTGAAATAAGCGAGGGTTTATTTGACGCAATTTTGCGACCAGCATTGATGTCTGGTTCAGGTGACAATATTACGGTTCGCGGGCCGAAAGAGTTTATCAACGGCGAATGGAAATATACCTTTAATGCCGAAGGTGATTTAGCAAACTTTACCGGGCTAGAGGAAATATCTAAAAACGGCGAAGTGGTTTGTCGGTTATACTGCCACGGTGGCTTTATTGAATAAAAATGAAAAAGGCAATCAAGCTTAAACTACAAAGAACCATAAAAGTTAAGCCAACAAAACCATTTGCCTTTGACCCAACTTTTCACAAACCAGATCATTTTACTTCGGGTGATAACTACTGGGAACAAGGTATTCGTTGGCAAACTTGGAATTGGCAAGGCAAACCGCTTGGCATTAAATTTTCAAATAAAGGAACACTCGAAAATCCACTGGTAGAAATAAAAGTTTATGCCAAAGACAAGTTAACAAATGGTTTTGTTAACTCGCTTATTGAAGAAATAAAGTATCTTTATAATTTCAATCTTGATTTGAGCGATTTTTACAATACTTTCAAGAAAGATGATTTTCTCAGTCCGATTTTGAAAAAATGGCGAGGTATGCGCCCCGGACACCCAAGCTGTTTGTATGAATATCTGATGATAGGAATGGTTTTGCAAAATGCTTCGGTTCGGCGATCCGTTCAAATGTTCAAAGCACTTTTAGAAAATTATGGGATATTGCTTGAGTTTGACGGCAAGAAATTATGGTGTTTTTGGAGCCCGGGAAAACTTCAAAAAGTAAGTGAGGATGATTTGCGAGCTTTGAAAGTCGGCTATCGGGCAAAGTCAATCAAAAAACTTGATGATTATTTTTCGCAGGGATTGATTAACGAAAAAGTATTAAGAGCCAAAGACAGAGAAACTCAAATGGCAGAATTACTGAAACTTTATGGCGTTGGGCCCGCAACCGTTTGGTATTTACTTTTTGATGTTTTCCACCATTGGGATTTTTTCAATCATGTTTCGCCGTGGGAACAGAAAATTTATTCAAAATTGTTCTTTGACCGCGACCCCGAAAATCCCGTACCTGTCAAAAAATTATTGAAACATTTTGAAAAATTTGGGAAATACAAACAGCTTGCCGTACATTATATTTGGGAAGATTTATTTTGGAAGCGAAAAAATGAAAAAATCCCATGGCTAGAAAAAGAAATCCGGCTTTGATTTTGTTTGACAAAGCAGCGCGACAAGCCCCAATGCTTGGCATTGGGGAAGGATAGCGCAACGGCAATTTGGACAA
>PFJC01000038.1 GCA_002782865.1 Candidatus Uhrbacteria bacterium CG_4_10_14_3_um_filter_41_21 | reverse complement strand
TGCCCGTTGTTTTTTTGGATCGAATTGTGAAAGAATAATCTCTCAGCCAGGCATAAAAATGCCCAGACCAAGACCTGAAAAAGTACCATAAAATTGCGTTTTTGTCAATATTTATAGGCTAATTTTAGTTCTAAATCTTGACAAAACCCTTATTTTGTGGTATTTTTGTTTGTTCTTTACTGGCTTATTACGAGCTGGTTTAGTACGATTTCCACCCCAAAAAGGAGGATCGCGATGCGCACCATCTTGATGTTGTTGCTGGTTTTCTTGACCAGCGCCTCAGCGATGACGCCGGCCGAGCTTCGTGCTCGGAAGGCGTCAGAAGCAAAGTCGAGCCGGAAAATTACCGTGCTCGACAGTCAGCTCACGGCAGCGCAGACCCGCGCCGCTGAGCTGGAGCGTCAGGTGGCGAGCCTGCAGAAGCAGCTCGCCACGGCAAAGAGTGAGGCCGCCAGCGCCAAGCAGGCGTTCTCAACCGAGAAGACGACCTGCAGTAAGGAGGTCATCGATCTCCTGGCCGCCTATGATGCGAAGGAGGAGGAGCTCTCCAAGTGCCAGGGAGGTGCGAAGTGACGCGCCTCATCCTGGTCGTCCTCGCATTTCTCGCCGCCATGCCGGCCTGGGCCCATGGCCACGGCCGGCACCACCATGCGTCTGCGCGGGTCTACGGATCAGTGCGGGTCGTGGTGGTGGTGATGGGGCAGACCCACGCCACTGCTCCGCTGGCGGTGCCCGTGCGCCAGTCGCCTCCCTCTGTACCGAGCTACCGTCCGCCGTACCAGCCCCAGAACGGCGAGTGCGTGGTCGGACAGAAGCCGTACGGTTGGGGAGTTGGCAGGGTCGGATCGGTCGCGATCATTGGCGCGGATGAAAGTCCGGCCAAGGTCGTCATCGATGGCACCGTGATCTACCCGGCCTGGCCTTCGGGCGAGGTGGTCACCTATCTGGTGCCGCAGGGTAGCCGTGGGGAGCTGGCTGAACAGCCGGCTGTACCCGCGGGTACGGTGTGCTACGGTTTCGTTGCCGTGGCCAGCGTCGGGCACATCATGCAGTTCAGCGCCACCCAGCTTTCGTTGGTGGCGTCCTGCACCGACGGGTCGAGTAACCCGGCGTGTGCGACTTACGCCGCCGCCATTGGCCGCACGCGCAGCTACCGCGCTGCCGTCTCGGCCGTGAGCAAGGCTCGCGGGTTCGAAGGCGGCGTGAAGCTGATCGTCAGCCACTAGCTCGCCCCCCCCACGCCCGCTGAGTCGCACACGACCTTTCGTGACTCCGGGTGTCCGCCCCGCATCGACCGTCTGACGGTTTGGTGCGGGGTTTTCGTTTTTTGTCATTTATACTTAGTTTCTAGAAACTAAGTTTGCCGTGCTGCTTTTCCACCATCTAATGTAGGATATATTTGAGACTAAATTTATGACGATTAGTTTTTTGAAAATAATTAGTGAGCAACTTTTTGTCGATCGCAAAAAAGTTGCTCAAATGATATTACGCTTAAGCAAAATAAAACAGAGCCTTTCGACTCTGTTTTTAGCTTCCAGGAAATCCCGGGCGGAGGCTGTTGTAGAAACTTTAGGCGGACAACCCTGCAGTACCAAGTATGGTAATGACGTAGGCTGAGATAGCGTAGGCGGCCAGGAGGATTATTAAGCCGACAACTGAGTTGATCATAATTGTCTTAGCTTTCTTAACCTGTTCGGCATCTCCACCGGCGGTCATCCAAAGGAATCCGGAGTAGATCATTAGCACCAATAGAACGATACCGAGCACTCCAAGGACAGCTTGTATCAATTGACCGATAACTGTTGGTAGGTCAGTTGAAGTAGAGAATCCAGCGGCACTATTTGTTGTATCTAGGTCAGTAGATATATCTGGCTGAGCTGATGCAAATTGCATTGGCATCATGAGCGTTGGAACAGTAAGCGCTACGGCTACTAGTCCCAGGCTGATTTTGGAAATCATATTCATAATAAATAAGTTATTGATGTGATTAGTATATCAGATTTTTATTAGCTCGCAAGGTTAGCTGCTACCAGTTGGGCGATTACATAGTTTGCAATTGCATAGGAGGCCAAAACTATTATCAAACCAATCGTTGCATTTATCATAATTGTCTTAGCTTTCTTAACCTGTTCGGCATCTCCACCGGCGGTCATCCACAAAAATCCACCGTAAAGCATAAAGATAAGTAGCACAATTCCTAAGACAGATAGTGCAACTGAAATTATTGAGCCGACGACATAGGTTAAGTCTCCACTGTCGGCTGTCGTACTTCCATAAACTTCGGTGGCCGTGTCGTCTAAAACATCGGTGTATTGTGCATGTGCAAAAACCGGAAGCAGTGATATGGCCAGTATTGGCAGAAGTAATATTCTTTTCATATTACGATAATGACTGGAAAACAAAACTAGTAATTGCATAGGCGGCTGCTATTAATACCGCACCAATTACAGCTGAGATAATAATGTTTTTTGCTTTCGTTACTTGGGCTTCTGTTCCGCCGGCGGTCATCCACAAAAATCCACCGTAAATTACAAGAACTAAGAAAATAACACCAACCAGACTAAGGGCCGGTGTAATAATATTGGAACCAATAAATGTTCCAATGTCAGGTGCGGTGTCACCGTAAACTTCACTGCCGGTTGTGTTAAGACCAGTGTCGTCGGCACTTAGCCGAGCAAGGGCGAGGGTTGGAGTAAATAAAATTACTCCGATAATGGCGAAGAGAAATTGTCGCATAGCCAAGGACCTGATTTTAATCAGATCGATGGTCGGGTGGCAACTAAGCCGAAGCGTCTATAATAGAAGAGATAACGAAAGTTGTGATGGCGTAAGCAGACAAGATAATTGCCAAACCAACGATTCCGGCCACAAGTAATTTTTTTGCATCTTGAACCTTCTCGTCGTTTCCACTGGCAGTCATCCATTTAAAGCCTCCAAGTAGCACCATAACTACAGCGATAATTCCGAGGAATCCTAGGAAAACACGAATTAGATTTCCAATGGTTGATTTAAGATCAGCCTGACCAAGACCAGTGCTGTCTGTGAAATCTTCATCAAAGAAATCATCTGTTTCCAGCTGTTGAGCGTGAGCGGTCTGAACATTTAAGGTAGTCATGCCAAAGACTGGCATTAGTAGCAACATTCCAATTGCGGCAGCGGTTAGGACTCGTGAAAATGAATATGTCATATATTTATTTTATGTAGGGGTGTATTGCTATACGCCCGTACGTATTTATCAATTATTAATTATTTAAATTTTATTATCCGTTAACATTTCCGGCAAGAACCGCATTGAATATTGCAGCTACGGCAACATAGGCACCGGCAATTACCACGATCCCTAGCACCGCCCAAATTAAAATGTTTTTACCTTTTGTTACCTGTTCTGATTTTCCAGCCGAAGTCAGCCACAACACTCCACCATAAATAAACATAAGAAGGGCAATTGATCCGGAAACTGAAAGTGCGCCTTGGATTACTCGAGCAATAATGATTCGGGGATCGGTTTCACCCAGTGGGTTAGTGAGTGTAACTTGGGCAGCGACAATTAAAGGGGTTGAGGCAGCGACAAGTCCAATCAGTGAAACAACTAATTTTTTCATATCAAGATTATAGCAAATTACTCAGTTTTAATCACACCCTCGCTTCCGATCGTATCTTCTATTGATTGACCGCTATCAGGCAATGTTCCGGTCTGTAGGACAGAGATGATTATATTGATTGCAGCGTAGGCGCCGAAGATAATTATAAGTCCAACGAGCGCTCCGACCATGGCCTGCCTGCCTTTTTCAACTCTTTCAGTTTTACCTTGCGAGGTCAACCAGAAAAATCCTCCATAAACAAACATAAAGAGCATTACCGAACCGCTAATTGCTAAAATAAAAACGCTAAGGTTAACAAGCACCTGAAGGATATCTTGGAGCGTGCAGTTGCCGTTGTCTCTGCATTCACAAGTAGCAGTTGAGCTGGTGCAGATTCCAGCGAAAATTAATCCTTGGCTTTGAATGTCAGTATACTGAGTTGATACCGAGGTTTCCGCACCGGCAGTTGGCGCAAAAATAAGTCCAGTCATTGTAAGGGATACTATTCCAAGCAAGAAAGAAAAGTTTTTTATAAAAGATTTCATAAGATGATTATAGCATTTGTTAAAAATAAATCGTAGGGGTAAAAAGAAAAAAAGCCGGCACATGGGCCGACCTTTACAATAATACTCGAATTTTTATTTGGAGTAAGTATCCGCCACTATATTGGCCGCTTTGGTCATTTCGTTGTCGGGATCATCTGTGCCGGCTGCTATGATATCAATCAAATCATTGAATGCGTTTTCCATCGCGCCCACATCATAACCATGGTACCAACTTTCTGCTGTTAATGTTTGCTCGGCAAATGGGCCTAGCCACTCGTCGTCTAATTGATCGGCAATTAAGCTACGAAGTGCTGTTGGCTTTTGGGCTTCTTGCAAATAAGAACCGACATTGTCTTCGTCAGCTGCAAACTGGATAAAGTCCCAAGCCCAATCGGAAACATCGGTTTGATTAGACACTCCTTCAACCCAGTAGTTGGCAAAGTTTGCTTGTTTGCCACCGGTAATTTGTGGCACCGGCGCCACTGCAAAGTTGAGTTTCGGCGAGGCGGTGCGAATAAGCGGAATGTGATAACTGTAACCTAGAAAAAAAGCAGTTTCGCCATTTGTGAAGGCTTCAAATGATCCATCAAAATTATCGTTCCAGGTATAAACTTCTTTGGTTGGATTGGAAAAGTCTGTGTAAAAACTAACAGCGTCGTAACCCGGGTAAACTCCCTTTGGCGCATCTTTTGGAACGGCAGCAAAAGCAATTCGTCCGCGTTCATCTATCATCTGCGTTCCGTTTTGCATCATTAAAAGGGAGAGGATGTCAGGCGCACGCTCCACATTTCCCGATGTTCCAATCGCGGCTCCTGACTGGCGGATTTCGCCATCGCCATCAAAATCAGTTAGCTTAACAACATCGTCTTGAAACTCACTCCAGCTTGTCGGTGTGGTTGGAATACCGGCGGCGTTGAGCAAATCTTTGTTATAAAAAAGGGCGAGCGTATCCATGGCCAGTGGCAAGCCGTAGATTTTTTCAACCGGGTCAGTTTTTTTATCGAGCTTGTATTCCATTATTACATCACGGGCAACCTGCTCTACAAAGGCTGATTTTAGTTGCGAAGTTGTCATGGTTTTTGATTCCACTTCGACCACAACGGTTTCCTTTCGTAGCGTGCCTTGGGTTTCGTATTGGGTAACAGTGATAGAAGAAGGCATTGGCTCCATTAGATCCTGATAGGCCGGAAGCCAAGTATTATGAACTGAGAAAATGTCAGGTCCACGACCTTCGGCAAAAGCGCGAATAAGCTCATCTTCGTATTCGTCAAAACGCAATTTTCGATATTCTATTTTAACATTTGGGTGTATCGCTCGATAGCTGTCGATAATGGCGTCGAATGTATCTCCATCATCAAACACTCGCCAGATTTCAATTTGGGGAGTTGCGACAACAGTACTACTTGAACCACCACCAAAACAGCCGGCGCCAGTTGTGGTTAGAAGGACTAGTAATAGAATGATGCTAAGTCTTCGCATATTAAAGAAGTGATTTTATGAATTTGCGCATTTCTGTCTTAAGATCTTTGTCTTGAAGGGCAAGGGCGATGTTTGTTTTAAGCCAAGCTTTTTTCGTACCGGTGTCGCGATAAACGCCGTCGACAATTTTCACATACATTGGCCTGTCTTTGGAAAGTTTTGAAATTGCATCAACCAACCATACTTCACCTGCTTTGCCACGCTTAGTATTTTTAAGAGCCTGGAAAATATCAGGAGGAAGAATATATCCGCCAATGGCGCCGATGTCAGACTTAGCCTCTTTAGGGCCCGGCTTTTCAACAATTCCTTTTACTTGCCAAACATCTTTTTGAACCTCGGCTACCGGGTCTACGATTCCGAATCGGCGTGTTCCTTCGGCGTCAACGCGCATTCCGGTAAGTACAATATCTTCGTATTTTTCGTAAACATCAATCAACTGTTTTAGCCGTGGCTTTTTTCCACCTGTAAAAAATTCATCACCCCAAACGACCGCAAATGGCTCGTCGCCAATTACATGCTCGGCGTTTAAAACCGGTGTTCCGTTTCCGTATGGACCTTTCTGACGGATATAAGTGAAATTAGCCATATCGGCTATTTTTTTGATTCTTTCTCTTATTTCTTCTTTACCTTGTTTTTTAAGCCAGGCTTGCAACTCGTAGTTGTAATCAAAATGATCTTCTACCGCTCGTTTGCTTGCACCGGTTACAAGAATAATATCGGTGATTCCGCTATCAACCGCTTCTTCAACCACATATTGAATTACCGGCTTGTCGATGATTGGCATCATCTCTTTTGGCATAGCTTTTGTAACTGGCAGGAAGCGAGTTCCAAACCCGGCCACCGGTATTACGACTTTGCGAATTTTTGACATAAAAAATAATCAGATTTTATAAGGGGATTATAGCAGACTTTTTAAATAGTAGCAGAAAGGGATGTGCAAAAGTGATGAAAATACCGATTGATATTTTAACTAGTATTAGCACTATTATTGAGCTTTGCTCTTGACAGAAACGCTAAATTATGTTATAGTATCACCATCAAAAATAAGAAATTCAGAAACGGCAAAGCGAAGTTCATTTCACAACGGGAGAGAGCCCTAGCTCAGGGTAAATTGAGCACTAAACACTAAAGGTGTTTGGACAGCCTCAGCACCATATTGGATGCTGGGCAAGGCGGATTTAGTTATCTCTCAGAAAGAAAGATAACTAAATCCGCCTTTTGTGTTGAGCCTATATAAGGCTCCACTAAGGCTCATACTTACCGCGTTGTATATGAGGGCTAGCGTGAAGCGCAAGCTTCAGAGGGTTGAGAGACCCTGGCCTTCGTAAGACAAACGGTTCTCAGAATCTACATTGAGAAATCAATGTCTATTGGTTAGTCGGGGAAGCGTCAATTGCTGGAAACGGCGATCGGTAACCTGAACTGACTCCCAAGGCGAACTGAGTAGCCTTGTGGTAATGAGTGCGCCCTTGATTCATCAATGTGATGGATACAGGGGCAGTCCTTACCACGCTATAGAGGAATAGAAAGCAATGGAGAAACCATGCGTCAATGTCTGATGAGAGAGCAGATATTGTCAGGAAGGATGATTATTCACAATTGAAAACTTGGATATTGCGAGGCCGTTAAGGCCGAAGCAATCTCTAAGAAATGCGACAGAGCCGTTCTACGGAATACCTGATTGGACAAAATAGGACCTACACGACCATTGGCCGAATGTAGTAACCCTATTCCGATTGATGGTAACTGCGGACCTTTCGCGCCACTATGCTTGGCGCGAATGAAAAACGGCTCTGTCGTCTCCTAATATTGAGATCACTATTGATGTCAGTATCAGGAGGCTAAGCCTCAACACTCACTGAGAGTGAAAGGTTTTTGCCAGTTTGTGTTCAGGCGTAAGTCGGCTAAGTATAGGATTTCCTATGCATGCCGTCGCCATCACGCAGAGATGCGTGGCACAGACCGGTTTTAACCACCGCCACATCCCGTGGCAAAAAAATCTCGGAAGAATTTCTTCCGAGTCCGGGGCACCCGGGACAATCACATGGAGGCAAACATGTCCAACCAGTTCACCAGCTTCGACCCCCGTCCCGTTGGCCGCGAGGCCAACGAGGCGATCATCGCCGCCGCGGGCGGCGGCGCCACGCTCCTGGGCGTGGAAGTCACCATCCCTGTCCTGGCCGCCCGCTGCGGTCTGGGCAACATGGACCACCACGGTCAGGGCGACACCGCCCAGACTCCCTCGGCGACGGAGCAGGCACTGGCCAGCAGCCTCGTCCTGCCGCCGGATGGCACCACTCTGGTGACTGTCCGGGCCGACACGGATTCCGTGTCGGCGATGGCCGTCCTCGCCAACCTGGCCGATGATCGGCCGGTGGACGATGAGCTCGTCGAGGCGATCGGTCGGTTCGACCGACTCGGTCCTGCCACCGGTCGTCCTCGCGATGAAGTCGTCGCGATCGGCCGGATCGCCCAGGACTTCAAGCGGACGCTCGACGAGCGGGTCGCGTGGGTCCAGGCGGTCTTGGCAGGCGAGGGCGACGAGGAGGAGATCCGCTCCCTCGCCGCCGCACGCGACGACTTCAACGCCGCCCGTCAGGCGTCGGAGGTCAGTCTCCACGCCGATGGGCGGATCGCGGCGGTGGTCAGCACCCACCGCTTCGCCACCCAGCTCGGGTATGAAGCCGCCAGCGTGCTGGTGTGCTTCAACCCGGAGATGGCAGTGGACTTCAGGGATCCGTCCAAGGGGACGTACCGGAAGTACACGCTCTGCCGGTATGATTCTCACGTGCCGGTGGATCTCACGGCCGCCATGGTCGAGCTCAACGAGCTCGACTCCGCGGTCACCGAGGGCAATCGATGGGGTGGCCGGGGGGACATCGGCGGCTCCACCCAGGGCATCGGTTCCGGCCTCGAGCTGGAACAGGTGCTCGAGGTGGTCGCCAAGCACCTCGGTTAGTCCCTGTAATCCGCCTTCACCGAGGTTTCCACCGTCGCTCAAAGAGCTATGGTGGACATGTCGGTGGGCAGGCAAAAACGTATACAAACCGCGCTGACAGACCGCGGTTATCCGTCTGTCAAACACCGTGACTGGACTGGTTGAGGTTCCAGCCCGCCTTGCTGAACCGTTCTTACGGCGAGGCAGGCGCCAGGACGCAACATATGGCGCGTCCAAAAACGTGAGAGCTCTCGCAACGCACAAAAAGCGATCGAGTTCTCCTCTACTGATCTTCTAAAGAAATTTGGAAGATCTGAAAGGAAAAATTAAACTCCTGCGCCGATGTTTGAAGAGTGATGTCTTTAAACACCGACGCACGAGTATCCGCAATTCCTGCGGTGTGTGCGAACGGAGGCAAGATGAGAATCGACCTCAAGAAGGCTGAAGTCTTCATCCGGGACCTGCCTCGGATGATCGAGGGAGACCTGGGGGAGTCTCCCCTGGGCACCATCGAACTCGTTGAGTTCGATGGTGAAGAGCCCAACAGGTGGGCCGTTCACGTCGAGCCGTATGTGCTCGACGAGCTCGACGGCGCACCCCCGGGCGCGAGCGAAGCTGTCGTGATCTGGCTCGGGTCGGAGTTGCCCGAGTGGATCGAAGGCTGCGTCATCAAGTAGTCTTCTGAGCATTCAGTAGCTCGTAAAATAAATCTGGCGCTATTCCGATGAATTTGTCTGCTTGGCGATCGGAAGGCGTAACTTAAAAACAGACAGCTCGGAAGAGGACCTCGTGTCTATGATCCTCTTGAGCTTACCGAAAGAAGACACACCCGTCCCCTACTTGCACAGTGGGGGCTCGACTGAGAACGCGACTTGTCGTGTTTTCTAAGAGCTACAGCACCACATTGAGTGCTGGACCAATAAAAGTATTTTAGGTAGAGACTAAACTCTCACCCGGTCTTTACCTGAATATTTTTATAAGCAAAACACCCATCGCTTGTCGCTGGGTGTTTTGTGTTCTACGCTTTTAAAGATCTAGAAACTCTTCGATTGTAAGATTAACATCTTTGATAAGTTGAGTGATAAGACCAATTTTTAATTCTTTATGAAAAGGAATAGTAATTGGTTTGTAGATTCTAGATTTTGGGTGTGTTAATCTGACATGACTGCCTTTTTGTCTCGCGACTTTATATCCAAGTGATTGAAATTTTTTAATTACCACTTTACCTGAAATGCCGGCGAGTATGTCCATACGCCAACGAGATGAAGACTAACTTGCTTTTCAGAAAGTGCTCGCTGTTTCTTGATTGGTAAATCCTCTAGCGTGAGCAATATCGCCTCTTGCATATTAGCTAAAGCTTTGTCGATTGTTTCGCCTTGCGAATAACATCCTTCAAGTGCGGGGCACGAAACCCAAAAACCACCTGATTCATCTTCTTGAACTATTACTGGGAATTGATGAATTTTTTTTGAAGTAGTTTTCATACATTAATAGCATATCATCAAAACCCTTGTTGTCAATGTCTCTTTTTCGCTTGTCGCTGGGTGATTGCTGTGGTTTTTCCAGTCTCCGGCAGCGGGTACAATACCCCGCAACCAGAAACCATTTTGTTGAAGGTGGAACCACTGGGCACCTCCATTTTGAGTATATCTCAGGAATCAGGAGTTAGGAAATAGGAATTTGGGCGGAATTGGAGATTAGCTGACTTGACACCCCTGGGGGGTATGTGGTATATCGCTCATATGAAAAGCGACATCCAAAGAATCAATAATATTATCGGCCAACTTGAAGGTGTAAAAAAAATGATTGAATCAGAAAAAGATTGTTTTGAAATTCTCACCCAGGTTAAGGCCACCAGGTCTGCCCTGGAATCATTTACCACCCAATTCCTTTCCGGTCAGTTTGTTGATTGTTTAAACTCCTGTAAAAAAACAGAGCAAGAAGATACTTGTAAAAAATTTATAAAAGAAATGACAAATTAATATGACAAAAATAATTACAAAAGAAACATTTGATCTGGATGTATTAGAAGTATCAAAAGAAAAACCCGTTTTGGTAGATTTTTTTGCCCAGTGGTGCATGCCTTGCAAAATGATGGCCCCGATTTTAGATGATCTTTCAGAAGATGTGGGAAAAGAGGCAGTGATTGTCAAGGTTGATGTAGATGAAGAGCGTCAGCTAGCAGAAGAATTTGGGATCATGAGTATTCCAACAATGTACATATTTCGAGAGGGCAAGATTGTCGAGAAAATGGTTGGTCTAAAAGCTCAGGAAGAATTAAAGACGATGCTTGATAGTCATAAGTAAGGATTGATTAAAAAAAGCCGTCCTGCAGGG
>PFJC01000018.1 GCA_002782865.1 Candidatus Uhrbacteria bacterium CG_4_10_14_3_um_filter_41_21 | reverse complement strand
ACCCAGAAAACAACTTAACTACAAAACACCCAACGAATGCGCGAAAGACATCAGGAAATCACTCGAAGTGGTGCATTGCTAACTTGAATGTTTCATTTTTATGTTATAATTTTTACATCATAAAAAATGCAATAAATCGCGCCCGTGCGGGCGAGGCGTCGCCTCGGCCGCTGTCACCCCTATTACCCCTTTTACTCTTGTTACCCTCTCCCCTATGCTCGACATAATCACAATCGGCTCGACCACAAGAGATATTTTTCTAATCTCAAACGCTTTTAAAATTCAAAAATCTGCCAACTCCCCCACCGGGCTGATGGAGTGCGTTCCCTTTGGGAACAAAATTGAAATTGAAAAAGCGGTTTATACCACTGGCGGAGGTGGAACAAACGCGGCTGCTACTTTTGCCAGCCTGGGATTTAAAACCGGTGTTGTCACAAGAATCGGCGACGACTCATCAGCCCGCGATGTACTTGATGATTTAAAAAAATTCAAGGTCAAAACAAATCTAATCAGCCAAGTTAGAGGTGGCGACACTGCCCTTGGTGTTCAGCTCAGCGCCTTAAATGGAGAACGATCAGTCCTGGTTAATCGTGGTGTTTCCAGTGATTTTACTGATGCCGACATTCCATGGAAGGCTCTAAAATCAGATTGGATTTATATGACATCATTAGCTGGCAACTTAGCGCTAGTCCACAAAATAGTCCGTCACGCCAAAAAGAATGGAATTAAAGCTGCCTTTAATCCTGGATCTGGAGAACTAGCAAAAGGCCTAAAAGGCTTACAGCCAATCATTAAAGATTTAACTGTTTTAAACCTTAATTCCGAAGAAGCTCAAAAACTAGCCGGAACAAAATCAGCCAGTATCAAGGAACTGTTTACAAAAATTGCTGTAAAAGACTTAACCGTTATCATTACCGATGGACCAAAAGGCGCTTATGCTCACCTAAATGGTACAACTTGGTTTGCCAGACCGCGCTGCGCCAAAGCGATTTCCCGCACGGGTGCCGGGGACGCTTTTGGATCAGGGCTAGTGGCAGGGCTCATGAAAAATATGGGAATCGATGACGCTCTGCGCGTCGGTATGGCCAATGCCGAATCAGTCATCCAATCATATGGCGCAAAAATCGGTATTCTTGATTCTTGGCCAAGCGAATCGACTTTAAAAAAATATAAAATAAAAATAATTTAATTTATGGAAGATCAAAAATTTGCGCCTTCGGTGCATGATTCAACTCACAGCCACGCTTGGATGATTACTTTGCTCATCGGATGTTTGGCACTCATTGCAGCCCTCAGCGGGCTTTTTGCTTATAAATATTATGAGCCGCAGGAATCTGAAATTAAGGACGAACCATTTGCTGATGATGAGGTTAATTTGATTGAGACCGTAACATTTGATCGCGGTATATTTTCAAACTTTGAATATCCTCTTGGCTGGCACATCTTGGTCTATCAGGACAATGATTTTGACTATAACTGGCAGTTAATCGCCAACCCAGAACCGATTGTATTAATAAGATCAGCACAATTCTTCCAGATGATCATGACATCTTTTGAACCAGCCTCTCTCTTGGGTGACCAAACTCTAGAAGAATATGTTGAAGAACGTGCTTCTAATTGGGGAAATGTAAATCCTACGACACTATCTGAAACGACTATCGGCGGCCAGCCTGCATTTATAATTACAGGCATCGAGGAATACGGCGGAAACGAATATGAACATATCTTCGTAGATTTGGGCAACCAAATTATTCAAATCCAGCACTATCAAACACCTGGCTCAGAATCCACTGGCTGGGTAACTATAAAGCAATCATTGGACTTCAGCGACATAAAATAATATGACTCGCATATTTGTCACTCATAAAATTCCTGACGAAGGTATCAAGCTATTGAAAAAACGCAAAAGCATTAAGCTTGATATTTACGAAAAAGACAGACAAATCCCTCGACGAGAACTATTACGCCGCGCCAAAGGCGCTGATATTATTTTGTCACTGCTGACGGAAAAAATTGATGGTCAAGTAATGGACTCGGCCGGGTCACAGCTGAAGATGATTTCAAACTATGCCGTTGGTTTTGATAACATCGACCTAGCCGCTGCAAAAGACAGAAAAATAATTGTTTCAAATACACCAAGCGACCAAGTTAATGAATCTGTGGCCGAACATGCAATAGCTTTGATCTTTGGATTATCACATCGAATATCAGAATCCGATGATTTTACAAAGGCCGGTAAGTACAAAGGCTGGAATCCAAATCTACTTATTGGATCAAATGTAATTGGAAAAACTCTTGGAATCATCGGCGCCGGCAGAATTGGTGAAATGATAATCAGAAGAATGCACGATGGGTTTGGTGTAAATATCATCTACAATAATCGTGAGCCAAAACCGGAGCTAGAAAAAAAATACAAAGCTAGATACAGGTCAAAAATGCAATTGCTAAAGGAGGCTGATTTTGTTAGTTTGCACGTTCCCTTGTTAGACTCAACCCGACATCTAATATCAATCAAGGAACTAAAATCGATGAAGAAAACAGCGTTCTTAATTAACACCTCTCGTGGTCCAGTAGTTGATGAAAAAGCTTTGGTTAGCGCTCTACAATCAAAACAGATTGCAGGAGCGGGCTTAGATGTTTATGAGCATGAACCAAAGATCGCCTCAGCGCTTAAAAAGATGCCAAATATAATTTTGACTCCTCACACCGCATCGGCTACCATTGAGGCACGCCGGGATATGAGCCGCATTGCCGCTCTTAATATCCTCGCCTTCCTCGACAGTAAAAAAATTCCTAACCAAGTAAAACTATGACAGATCACAAACCGAAATACGCTGGTAAAATAATTGGAGGAGTTCTAATAATTATCGTTGTAATTCTTGCTCGGTCGCTTTTGAAGGAGAAAGATGAAATTGTGGGTCTTGTCGATAAAGATTTAGCTGGTACGCAAAACGATGCTGATGAGGTTATCGATGCCCAAAATTATGAGTACATGAATGTAAATGATTGGGAGTTTTATGATAATGCTCTGACAGATATTCAAACACTCGAGCAAGGACAAACGATTGTCTATAGCGCTATTCGTGATCCACTCCATACAAACATTGTTTATTTCTCTTCAGAAAATGATAATGAGATGGATCCAGACAATGAAACGAATGTGCTAACAAGTATTTACAGATACGATGAAAGTGATTATTCTTTTGAGCGAATTTGGAAAGGTTTTTACCAATCCGGTAGTTCAGTCTGGAATGGTGTTGATCCTTTTATGCCAGCCCTAAGAATAATCGGATATGAAAACGGTTCGTTGATATTAAGCATAACCGACGCGAGTCAAGCAGCTTCGCTATGTTTTGAACCATATCTACTTGGGCTTGATGGTGCAAAAGAAATTGTTACCATGGATTTGTCAGACTCGTATTCCGGGTTCAATCCATATACACCACCAAGAGACATTATTGAACAAGCACAAAATAAAGAAAACAATTGTCGACAATAATAACGCGCCCGGCAAACAAAAAACCGCCGTTTTAAACGGTGGCTTTTTGGTGGTGTTTGT
>PFJC01000011.1 GCA_002782865.1 Candidatus Uhrbacteria bacterium CG_4_10_14_3_um_filter_41_21 | reverse complement strand
GGGTAAATTGATCAATTTTTCCGTTAGCGTCAGTATCTTGATAGGTGGCGGTTTTAATCTGGGGGGCGGCGCCGTCAGCAAAAGCCGGTGATGAAGCTGAATTCAAAGCAATAGTGTTCGCTGTATTAGCCGCGGAATCAACTACACTTATTCCGGCCGTATAGGTGAGTGTTAAATCACCAACATCAGTTTTAGCGGTGGCGGTTGTAAAGTTGTAGTCACATTCATTCGCGGCAGAAGGTGCAGTGTTACATACAACCGATCCTTCAACCAGCGATGCGAAATCGGCGGCTGAACTAATCGCCCAATCAGCTGATCCGTCGGCAGCTGCAGAAATATCTTCCGAATAGACGACAGTGATAATATCAAGTTTACCGTCCGAGCTTGTAGCGTCGTAGAAAGTGGCTGAAGTTACTACCGGTTTAGCTGCGTCAACTTCCGTATTTCCAGCTCCGGTATCACCAGTTGCGATACCAGCCAATTCGACAGAACCGTTAGTAAAACATGCGGCACAGGCACCGCCTCCGCCAGCTTGTGTATACACAAGAGCCACGGCCGTAGCAGCAGTGCTTGTTGTTAAATCAGCATCGTTCTCATCTAAAGCTATCGATAAAATAACCGGGCTATCTGTTTGAGTGCTATAAAAAGATGAGCTAACAACAGTAATCGCAGCTCCACCGTCACCAGACTCTGCTGTAAAAGCCGGTGTACCATTTTTAGTCCATGTAGTATTAAGTGTATTTTCAATAGAAACGCGAACTTCATCTATCTTTCCGTTTCCGTTTCCGTCGTACAGAGAGATATCTGTAACATCACCAACTGCAGCTAACGCACTGTTATTAAACAGCACGAACCCACCAAACGCAATCACCGCAACTGCAACGATTTTTGCGACTGGTGAGAAAGAAGTTATTCCTTCAAATTTCATAATTAATTAATTAGAAAGTAAGTTAACATTTATTATTTCAAATACATTCTATCAAGAAACAACTATTTTCTCTATATTTTATCCACACCTATCGACCGATAGCAAAGTATTTGTAACCGACACGGATAAGATCCTTATAGTTTAATAAATTACGGCCGTCAAAAATAATCGGCTTTTCCAGAGCTTCTTTCAATAAAGCTGAATCTATTGCCCTGAATTCAGCCCAGTCTGTTGCTATGACAATCGCATCAGTTTTTTGAATTGCTTCATTAAGAGAGTCTGCAAATTCAACGCCTAACAAAACTTTTTTCGCGTTGTTCATCGCACGCGGATCATAGACAACCACTTCAGCGCCGGCATTGGAAAACTTTTGTGCCAAATCAATTCCGATTGATTCGCGAATGTCATCTGTATTCGGTTTAAATGATAGTCCTAAAATACAAATATTTTTTCCGTTTAAATCTCCCAGCTCTTTTTTAATTTTTCCAAAAAACTTTATTCTTTGATTGTTGTTAACTTCAATCACTGATTTTAATAAATGAAAATCATGTTCATGCTCGCTTGCGATTTGATAAAGTGCGCGAACATCTTTTGGAAAACAACTTCCACCATAACCAATTCCGGCTTTAAGAAAATGTTTTCCGATTCTTGGATCCAGACTCATTCCACGAGCTACATCATCAATATTCGCGCCAACGCACTCACAAAGATTAGCAATTTCGTTTATAAATGAGATTTTTGTAGCCAAAAAAGCATTTGACGCATATTTTGCCATCATTGCGCTCTCAATCGTCATAAACAATAGTTCACCCGGAAAATCAGAATATAGTTCTCTTAATAAAAATTTAGGTTCTTCGTCATCGATCCCAATAATTGTCCTGTGCGGGTTCATAAAATCATGAACTGCCGTGCCTTCTCCCAGAAACTCCGGATTCGATGCGATAAAAAAGGATTTTTTAGTGACCCTTAATATCTGATCCCTTACAGTTTTATCAGTTCCGGCCGGAACAGTACTTTTTATAACAATAACCGACCCCTCCGACAGATACTTCCCGATCTCGTCCGCTACGGACAAAACATATCGCAAATCCGCCGACCCATTCTCTTTAGGCGGAGTACCAACACAAATAAAAATAAGCTGAGCATTTTGGACAGCTTCTTTCATTGATGTTGTGAATTTTAATTTTTGCTCTTTTAAATTTTTTACAACTAAGTTTTTAAGTTCGGGTTCGTAAATCGAAATGATTCCCGAAGTCAAATCATTGATTTTATTTTCATCGACATCCATGCACGAAACATCATGCCCGCTCTCCGCAAAGCAAGCCCCTGAGACAAGTCCAACGTAACCAGTTCCAATAATTGCGATTTTCATAAATTCTAGAGGTTATAGGTTATAGCGGGATAGAGGGAATAGTTAGAATTCTCCTTCAATAACATGGTCAACCGATGGCGCTGGATTTTCGTCTTTTTCTTCTAGCGTAACAACTACTTTTGAATAATCAAATAGATCACTGCTTGCATCATCTAAATCAACTTCCCAAACAAGCCCCCACTTTCCATCATCGCGATAAAACATTTCCCCTGTTGAAAAAAACTGAATAATGCCGGGTTTAACCAGCCAACCTTCATAAAAATGAGTTGAGGTATCAATTTCCGGCAAATCAGCTACCACAACATGAGTAAATAGATTGTCTCCAACTCCCCGCCTGGCGATCCCGCTTCCTTCAAATTTGCCAACAGCAAAAAGTTCAGCTTGTTCATAATCATCGCTACCTTTTACATCACCAACTGAATTATTAAGTATTTCAATTACAACATCCCCTGAATCAGTCTGTACAACTTCTTCAACATTTTTCTTCACACCAAAAGCTGCGTATAAGATAAAAATAATACCAACAAAAATAATTGCAACACTAATAATCTTTCGTTTACCGGAAGCTGGCTGTTTACCAAAGCTGGATCTGTGTTTTGCGTATTTCATATTTTATAAATCCGAAATGTCGCGGAGAAATGAACTTGGCGCAGTTTTATTTGTTCTTTCCCCAAGACTGTCAAAGACAATTGTTGGCTCCTCCCAAGAATCATTCTTCATTCGTCCTGTTGGTTTTATTGAACTTATAGGACCCACGCTAATAGTTTTGTAACATTTTTGCGGGATTTCCAGTACGAAAGTAGAAGGATGATTGTACTCAACTGAATCGTACCCGCAGGTCACCGGATAAGTCAAAAACAACTGTTTTTTAGCGCGCGTGGTCGCAACATAAAACAAACGCCGTTCTTCTTCCAGTCCATCTGGTTCATCGAGCACTCTTTTGTGCGGAAACTGACCCTCGGCTAAATTGATAATAAAAACCGTGTGCCATTCCAACCCCTTAGCCTGGTGCACGGTTGATAAAATCACACGATCATCTTCAAGTGTTTTATCTTGATGCTCAGCGCCATATTCTTGCGTCAGCGCAACATAATCCAAAAACTTTCCTAAATTAGTTTCCTGTTCTGCAAAAAGCGCGAACTGTTCCAAATCTTCCAAACGCTCCCCGGCATTTTGGTATTCATTATTTAAATAAAATTGATAATCATCAGATGAAGTAAACGCTCGAATATAATCAGCTGGAGTTTGTTTTGAATTTATAAGTTTCACGACTACCCTTTTAAAACCCTGCAGACCGGCCTCTACCTTTGCTCCAACTTTAAAATTTAAATTTGGTATTTGATTAGCGGCCTCGGAGCTTGCACATTCAACTGCGATTTTTTGAGCAGTTACTAAACCGATTCCGGGATGAATTCGCAAAGCTCGCATTAGCGCCGTTACATCTTTAATATTATTTATTAGACGCAAATGCGCAATTACATCTTTAATATGTGCTCGCTCAAAAAACTTCAGACCACCGCGATATTCATAATCAATTCCTCGCTTCATTAACTCAAACTCCAAAGCCTGAGAATGAAAAGAGGCACGAAACAAAACGGCAATATCACTCAGCGGAACACCGCCTGCGCTAGCGTGACGAATTTTGTCACAAATAAAATCTGCCTCACCATAGGCATTTGGCGCCGAAACTAGTTGTGGAAATTCTCCATCAGCAATTATTGGTTCCAACTGTTTTTCAAATTGAGAAACATTATTTGCAATTACTGCGTTGGCAACTGATAAAATTTGCGGAGTTGAACGATAATTTTTAGTGAGCTTAAAAGTTTTTGTTTGTGCGTACTGATCTGGAAACTGTAAAATATTTTTTATCTCAGCTGCGCGGAATGAATATATACTTTGGGCGTCATCACCAACAACAAAAATATTTTGATGTTTGCCAGCGAGCAATTTTATAATTTCAGCCTGAATAGTGTTCGTGTCTTGAAATTCATCTACTAAAACATACTTAAAATTATTTGCTAACTGCTCGCGCACTGCGTCATCGTTTCGTAAAAGATTACGAAGCTTAATTAACAAATCGTCAAAATCCATGGAGTTTTGAGAAAATTTCAGCTTTGTATAAGCGTCGGCGATTGTCTCTATTTCATTTTTGACTCCTAAAAATTGCGGAAATCTTACTTCGAGCGCGTGCTCGATCGAACAACCCTTATTTGCTGAAAAAGAAATCACATCATGAACTGCACGTGCTTTTGGAAAACGACGCGCTTTCGTATCAATTTTAAGATCTTTGATGCAAAGTGTTACCAGCTCCTGAGCGTCTTCTTGATCCAGTATTGAAAAATTATTTTGATATCCGATTCGAACTGCATATCGACGTAAAAGTCGATTGGCAATTGAATGATAAGTACCAGCCCATAATCCCAGCGCGTCTGCACCCAAAAGATTTTCCACACGCTCAATCATCTCCTTAGCTGCCTTGTTGGTAAAAGTAAGAAGCAAAATATTTTGAGCATTCACTCCGTGCTCGAGCAACCAAGCCACCCGATATGTAATTGTGCGAGTTTTTCCAGATCCGGCCCCAGCTAAAACAAGACACGGTCCATCCCCGTTCTGAACCGCGTCAAATTGCTGATCATTAAGTTCTTTTTGATAATCAATCATGGCGGTATTGTAACATATAGATCCTATGTGCCCCATAGGTCACATAACAAATAAAAACATCAAAACAATTTGTCTTGATGTTTTTATTTACTTTTGCAGAGGTCTCTTTTACTATCTAATCAAACTTATTGAAGCCTCCGCTTCCGGGTCACAAGCCCCTACCTCTACTGTACCCGTAGCTGATTTCATCAAATAATAATCAGTCAAAGCGGCGGTGCCGGTACTTGGATCCATTGGAACAGAGCCCAAATATCCTTCTGTTACCAACCCCGTTAAATCCACACAAGCGGCTTGTGTTGTTTGAGCCGTGCATCCGGTGTTACATCCGGTAACACCATTTGTACCAATTGTGTAATACAAACCGTCGGTAAGTGCGGTAATTTCCGTTAAATACGCCCCACCATTATCGACCTGATCGGTTACAATCGCGGTCAACGCGTTGGTTAAATCACTATACCTTCGTGAATCTCGAGCCTCTTGAAAACGAGTGACAGGATCCAGAGCCACAAAAATAGCGGCCGCTAAAATTGCAATAATAGCAATCACAATTAAAAGCTCGATTAATGTGAACCCATTCTTCTGCTTAATTGAAAATAGTCTCATAAAATTATTTAAAAAAATTATTTATTTAGAGTATAACATATATCAGTATTTACTGATATAATAAAACAAGAATTTTTCCACATATGATATTTTCAAAAAACGAAGCCAAGCAGAAATCGAAATCACCGGTTTCCGCAACCAAAGAATCAATCAATCAATTAATTAAACAGGGTTCCACGTCCTCGCCTCGGGATACGCTTGTAATCGATTTAATGGATGAAGTTTTATTATTTGCGCATACTCAAAGGTCATCCGACATTCACTTTGAACAATGGAAGGAAAACAGTTTGATCAGATTCAGAGTAGATGGAATTTTGCTGGATCAATTCACATTGCCAAATTATTTGCATGAACAACTTGTTGCCAGACTTAAAATAATGACACAAATGCGCACCGATGAACATCGAGTGCCACAGGATGGCAGATTAACATTTTCAACACCGGATTCTACCGTGGATGTACGCGCGTCCATAATCGCCACTGCCTATGGCGAAAAAATCGTGTTGCGTATTCTCGCTGATTCAACGCGAGGACTATCGCTTGAACAATTGGGATTCTCAAAAGATGATCTTACCAATATTCAAGCGGCTATCAACAAACCCTGGGGAATGATTCTTGCGACCGGGCCAACCGGAAGCGGTAAAACCACTTCCATTTACGCGGTCTTACAGCAATTAAATACTCGAGACGTAAATATTTCAACAATAGAAGACCCGATTGAATCTAAAATCAATGGGGTAAACCAAAGTCAAGTTGACCCACCAGCTAATTTTGTATTTGCAACCGGCCTGCGCGCGTTACTTCGTCAAGACCCGGACATTATGATGGTTGGAGAAATAAGAGATACTGAAACTGCAAAAATCGCCGTCAATGCCGCAATGACCGGACATAAATTACTTTCAACTTTACACACAAATGACGCCGCCACCACCATACCTCGCTTGATTGATATGGGGATTGAACCGTTTCTGATTTCATCAACCCTAAATTGTGCCATTGCGCAACGACTGATGAGACGCGTTTGCGATAACTGCTCTCAAAAAGAAACTATAAAAATTGACAGGGCTAGAAAAATCTTACCGGATGATATTATTAAAATGTTATTTGGAACAAACTCGAGTATCACACTTTCGAAAGCTGTTGGCTGTGATAAATGTATAAATACCGGCTACAAAGGTAGAGTGGGTCTCTTTGAAGTTTTGTCTAATTCCCCGGCCATTCAAAAACTTATAATTGGAAGAGCGGAAAGCGCGACAATTAAAACACAGGCGCAAGCGGAAGGTATGCGCACAATTGAATACGATGGAATTCTAAAACTAAAAGCCGGACTTTCAACACTCGCAGAATATATCCGTGTTCTTCATGAATAATCAAATTATATGGAGGAAACTAAACAAACAGACACAAACTCGGTTGCAGAAAATAAAATATCGAAAAAAAAAATTGCTTTGGAAGATGGCTCAAATAGACAAAAAGTGACGCCAGTCAAAAACTTAGACAAAGCTCACGCAAAAAAAGTGAGCATTTTCACAAGACTCAATATTAGATTATCAGTAAAAGAGCGTCTTTTATTTGCAAAATATTTATCCGTATTGCTTGGATCCGGATTGACATTAGACGAATCAATAAAAGTTTTGAAAAAAGGCACCAAGGGCCCAATGAAGAAAATATTGGAAACTCTTGATGTAGAACTTCAACAAGGACACACCCTTGCTGACGGATTATCGCATTTTCCACATATATTTTCACAGGTTTTTATTAATCTTTTACGGGCCGGGGAATCATCAGGAACATTAAACAGTAATTTGGAATATTTATCGGTTCAAATGCAAAAACAGTACGAGCTCAAAAAAAGCATACAAGGAGCCATGATGTATCCTGCAATTATTTTAACCGGTGGCTTAGCGGTGACAGTGTTAATAATTGTTTTTATACTCCCCAATATCGTTGACTTATTCTCGTCCTTAAACGCGGAAATCCCAACAACAACAAAAATCTTAATTTGGATTTCCTATTTTTTTCAGACATACCCGATTAAAATTATTATAGGTTCGCTCGCTCTTTTCTTAGCATTCGTTGCAATTATAAAAATTCACTTTACAAGATCTATAATTGATAAAATTATTCTGACTGTCCCCATAGTTGGAACGATTATTAAAAATGCAACCTTGGCTCGTATTTTTCGATTATTTGGTACACTACTTAAAAGCGGTATGCCTATGGAAAAGGCGATTATTATCACACAATCAGTAGTTTCAAACGCAGCTTATTCTAAAATGCTTTTAGATTTAAAAGCGGGCGTTACAGAAGGACATAACCTGACTGATGTTCTTGATAAATATCCAAAACTTGTTCCCGAGATTGCAAAAAGATTGATATTAGTTGGCTCCGAGACTGCAACACTGCCACAAAATCTTTTATATATGGCGGAATTTTATGAGCAGGAAGTATCTGAAGCATCAAAACAAATCTCTGTATTAATAGAACCGATTCTGATAATTTTCATGGGTATACTGGTTGCCTTTTTAGCGTTTTCAGTTCTATCACCAATTTATGGTGTCGTAAGTAGCATCTAATGAAAAAAGGATTTTCCCTAATTGAGCTTGTCATCGTTATCGGTTTGCTGTTGATAATATCCGCAGTATCTTTTGTTGCCATACGTTCTCTGCTCAATAGTTTTCAACAAATATCCATTAATACCATTGAACAAACATTTAATGACGCAGCCAGAAATGCTCGATATAACTACAATAATTCAGATTGGGGGGTATATCTTACCGTTGACGGCACTAATAATCTTGAATCAATTACGCTATTCTCCGGCACCAATTACGCCAGCAGGGACACGGCGTACGATCAAAAAATCAACTTTGATAAGCAGTTAATCCCTGTTACGATTGATTTAACTGATATTTATCCATACACCGGGGATGGGTATGAGGTGATTTTTGAACAAACTTCCGGAGAATCTCATCAAATTGGGACAATAGAGCTATATATAAATGAAGAAACCTATAATATAACCATTAATGAAATCGGAGTGCCAACAAACTAAAATGCTTCACGATAAACGCGGTTCTCTATTATTGGAAGTTGTTATATCAATCGGACTGGCGGCTATATTTTTTTCCGCCAGCGCCGGATTATTAATTATCTATAAAAAAAGTTTCCAAAATACTTTTACAAATCAACAAGTTTATTCAGCCGCCCAGCAAGGCGTCAACGCTCTTTTATCAATTAATTTTTCAGACTTAACACCAATTGAAAACGGGGTGTTGCAATATAATAACGACACAAAACAATGGAATATTTTATATGGTGATCCAGAATTTATCACTCCAAATATTACAAGAACAGTGTCTATCTCTGAAGTAAAACGCGACAATGATTGTTTGATTGTCACAACCGGCGGCGAAACCGATATTGATAGTTTATATTTATCAACAGAAATAAATTGGCAAAATACAAAAACAGAACCAAAAACCCTAACATCTTCAACCTTGGCTACAAATTGGGAAGATCCTCAAGGAAACTGCTTTGCGCCGGCATCTTCAAATATATCTCTCAATGTTTCTTTAGCAAATTGGGGTGGAGCCAAACAATTGCGTGATGTTTATATAATAAACGATTCTTCCTTTCCGGTGACACTGACCAAAATGACACTAACGTGGGATAACGCCTCTCAATTACAACAAATCTTTGGAATTGGACAAAAACTTTGGTCAGACTCCGGCCCCGGTACTCCTGCCGGCACGCAAATATCCGGCACGGAAATTGATATTATTGACGCCGCCATTCCTGCCAATACTATCGATTATACTCATAAAATTCAATTCACTTCAGTAATGTCTGGCGCAACCCTAACCATTTCAATTGAATTTTCCGATGGTTCCGTGTTTACATCCGAACCATTCACTCCGCTATAATATGTTGGATAATAAAAAAGGCGTTTCATTAATTGAAGTGGTTGTCTATATCGCTGTCTTTGCAATTCTAGTTCCAACAATCACTATTTTTTATTTAACAATCCGCCAAAACACTGCTCAGACAATAGATATACAAACGGTTGACAACGCCACTGCTATTGCAATGAACCAATTGGAAACAGAAATTAAAAGCGCATCAAAAATTGTAGCTACGCAATCGATACTGGAACAAGATGCCGGTAAAATTGTTTTCAAAGATAATTCCGGATCAACAATTTCTTTTGCATACTTGGAAGAGTTGGTTAATATCAACGGTTCTGAACATATAATCGGACGCATAGCCAGAATCGAAAATGCCAAAACTCAATGGCTGACATCTGCTACGGTTGATGTTAATCAATTCAAAATTAGACTCATTCAAGACAGCACCGGATTAATGACCAGTCTAAATATCGATCTTAGTGTTCAATCCATAGGTAATGAAAATTTTAAAGAGTTGAGTCTTTCAACAAGCTTTGCATTTTACCCATTCACCACTGAAGAATAATTTATGCCAAAAGGATTTGCTTTATTATTAATTGTAGTATCATTTGGAACAGCTCTTGTGTTTATTTTGTTACTGGCAACTAAAGCGGGATTGGAACATCAACTTACAATATCAAAACAGTCAAATGCGATATACTTAAACACAGAGGCCGATGCCTGTTTACAGGAAGTTCTTATTTTTGCGCAAAGAAATCATGAATTTACAAACCAAACCGTTTTCAATGGCAGAGAAACCTGTGATGTTACTTTTATACCAAACGGAAATGAAGCTGAATTTACAGTTTCCTTAACAAACAGCAATCAAGCCATTACAAAAACAGCCACTATTATTTTGGATCCGTTTGAATTAGTTTCTGTTCACTGATACGGAACCGTACAATCTTTATTAACTATACAACCAACGGCAACTCATGAATTGTATTTGGCCTTCCCATTAAAACATCGGCCATTCTATAAGTTCCATGGGTTGGAGCCTCAATAAATCCCTGCCAAGCCATTCGAGCCAGTGCCCCTGAATTTATCCAATCAACCAGCCATTCGTTAGCATAACGAGGATCTAATTGGTCTATCCCTCCCCCAACTTGTCTTAACCAATTGCGGTTAAAATCTTCTTGGCTACCAACTGTCGGTGTCATGATTACTGGCAATCCAAGTCCAGTGTAGAAAGACATTTCTGACGGCTTTGTCCAAAGTACATCAAAACCTCTAATCGCTTTTTCCACTGCCTCAAAATATTTAACTCTGTCCTGCTCAAATAAAATACTAATCTGGCCCTTCTTTAAACTTCCACCCAATCCCATTTTTTTAATTTCATCATCAAAATATTTAGCTACCTCGGGCCGAGAGCCAGCCACCAAAGTCATTTTAACTTTGTTTTGCCCGATTAAACGCCTTAAGCTTTTTGTAACTTCAATTGCAATCTCCCTTTGAGCGCCCGCTCCACCCACTAAAAATGCAATCGAGATTGGACCGTTTTTGTTTGTTGAAAAAACCTTACAACGAGCTGATCCAAAATGCGCCAACAGTGTTTTGCGCGCGCGGTTAACAAAAATTCGATTAGGATCTAATCTGCAAATACGACGAGCCAAATCTTCGTAAATATATTTTGGATCCTCACCACCAATTGCGCTAATTGGCAACGGAAAACCAGTCAACTCGATATTTGACTCCGGCACTCCGTATAATTTTAGACGCTCAGCCACCCGACCGTTTGGTGAAAAGTATTTAATGCGACTCTTTTTTGGATGGATCGGAGCCCAGGCTCGACTAATGTCGGTATCTGTTGCCAACACATAAATCTCTTCTGGATAGCCAAATTCTTCAGCGGCAAAAGCAGGGGTCATAAAAGTTGAAAGCAGTGGCTTTGGATTTTTGGCTAGATTTTCAATTAAATGCTTCATGAAATCTCTCTTTTTAATAAGAGCATAAAACTGAAGTACTTGCAGACTTGGACGAGATAAATCACGGCGTGGATAAAACTCCGGGATCTCCTGCAGTTCGTCCATTAAACCAAAAACCAACGGACCTAAAATCGGTACCTTTTTAAATCTGGAAACTTTCTCGTAAATTTTTCGCCCACTTTCCCAAAGCTGTTTGTCTTTCTTTGGGATTCCATTGTAGTCGTTGGCAATAATCACTTTGCCACCGCTGGCAATGTGACGCATGGTATGAGCCGGTCTTTGATGACCATAGCCCATATTAACCGCTACAACATGAGCGATGTTTTTGTTTCCTCCTGGCATGGTTTGATTATAGCATACCTCGCCGCCGGGTTACCGCCAAAGCCCTGACACGATACCTGGGCTGGTGGTAACCCGAAACATTCAAGTTAGCAATGCACCACTTCGAGTGATTTCCTGATGTCTTTCGCGCATTCGTTGGGTGTTTTGTAGTTAAGTTGTTTTCTGGGTCTGT
>PFJC01000032.1 GCA_002782865.1 Candidatus Uhrbacteria bacterium CG_4_10_14_3_um_filter_41_21 | reverse complement strand
TGTCTGGGGGAATGGATTCGCCTTGCCTCGGCTGATTTCCCGCCCGCAGGAGGGGTCTGGGGAGGAATGCGGGCGGGTTTCGGACTGGGGGTTTTCGGAAATTCGGTGGCTATTCAATTATAAACTTTTCTAAACAAACTGGCTTGCCTTGTTCAATTGCTTTCTTGGCTGTATCACCGACGCCCTCACTCTCGTTCACTTGAAATCCAACAAGAGCGTCTGAAGCATTTATCACATCCGTATTCCGTTCAAAATAAGTTTTTGTGTCCACAATTGTATTTTGTGGATTTCCGATGAGGGCGTCGGGATTCGCGGCTCGCAAACTTTCTAATTGAGCAACAAGGGCTTCCGCTTGTTCAGAAGTGATAATGTTTTTTGTTGCTCTTTTTCGGTAGTGAGCCGCATATAAATCTAAAACGACGGGAAGAAATATTTTTATTCTATCCGCCTTCGGATTGAGTTTTAGTGCTTCATCAGTCGCAAAATAATCTACATTTAGCGCACCGCCAGAAACAATTCCATCTCCGCGTTCGATTATTTTGCGAACAGCTTCGCGCACTCCTTGCTCGACTTGTTCATTTGTTTTTCTCCAACTTCCACTAATACCAAACCAAAGTGTCCCTTTCTCTGCTTTCAGTTTAGCAAGTCGAGCAAAAAGAGTTTCTAAATCAGAAACTACAAGCTCCGCTTCTTTACTTTCGTTTGGTTTCATTTCTTCCATAAGTTTATTTTGTAGCCACAGTATGAGCGATACTTTTTAGTGGAAACTTTTTGCCCGCAAAATAATCTTTAACCATTTGTTTAATATCTAAATCTCGAAGAGTCATATTGTCCATCTCATAAATTTCATCGGGAGAAAACCATCTTGCTTCAGTCACATCATCCTCAAGTTTTCCGCTTGATGTTTCCGAAATATCTCCGATAAAAATAATTTTGATTGCGTGAGGTGTAGCACCAAGTTCTTTTTCAATATCCTTTCTCACTAATGAATAAATGCCGAGGAGATATTTCGGTGTAAAAGAAAAACCAGATTCTTCTAACACTTCTCGTTTGACCGCCTCAACTGGATTTTCGCCAACATCAATCCAACCTGCTGGATGATTCCATTTGCCATTATCCGGTCCCTTTCTCTGCGCTTCGCGCACCAAAAGAATTTTCCCATCTCTTTCGAGAAGCCCTCCAACCACTCCAAATGTTTGTGTAAATACTCTTGTCATATTTATTCCTCAACAAAATAATCCGAATCAATCTTTTTAATATCATAACTTATCACTTTTGAAACGCCGATATTATTTTCAATCATCAATTGAGTAAGCATTTCGCCATCAATCAAAATCACTTTGTGAGTTATTGTTTTCACATATTCCAAAGCATCTTTTGTAAATCCGGAGGTAGTAATGAAAACTCCTTTGTTTGCTTTCTGTCCGACTAAACTTCCCACAAAATTTCTAATTTCTTTTGAACCGACAACACCCTCCCAGCGTTTTGCCTGAAGATAAATAACATCGAGACCTAGCTTGTCCTCTTTAATAATTCCATCGATTCCGCCATCGCCACTTTGACCAATGGCTTGACCCGCGTCTTTTCGTGAACCTCCATAACCCATTGAAAGCAAAAGCTCCACGACTAATCTCTCAAAAAAGCGTGGCGAGCTTTGTTTTACAAATCCCAATAATTCTTGAGATAAATCCTTCTTTATTTTCTGATAGCTATATTCCAAAAGCTCTTGAGGAGTTTGTGTTGAGCTAGATTCTGCCTCTTGCTCTTCATGTTCGTTTTTCTCTTTTTTAGTACTTCTAAACTCTATAAATAAAGGAAATTGTGCAAGAAATTTTATATTAATTTCCGGTAGATTTTTCTTAAGAGTATCAAGACCGAGATCGGTTATTTTGAAATATGATCGTTTTGGAGTTTCAAGCAATCCAGCTTTTTTAAGATAAGTTCTAGCCCAACCAACACGATTATCAATAATGTATTGTGAGCCACTGGGTAAAACTTCTTTTCTATCCTGTTCGGTCAGTTTAAAAGTATCAGCAATGTGATCAATCGCTTCTCTTATTGTGTGTTCCTGATTATCTCCTGCGAATTTTAGGAGAGGGAGCATTATTGATTGATAGTCTGGTATTGTCATATTTTTATTTGATTAAATCGTCAATACTTATTCTCAACCCTTCAGCAATTTTGGTAACAGTTTGGATTGACGGTTTTGTTATCACATTTGATTCAATCTTGGTCAGTGTTGTGTAGGGAATATCGCACTTTCTCGCAAGAGCGTCTTGTGTCAATCCCTGCTTTGCGCGAAAGACTTTTATTTTATCCCCAATTTGTCTGTTCTTACTTTCCATAGTATGATAGTATAAGTATGAGAGTTGAAACTAACTCTCATACTTATACTATCATGAATTCAATTTTTTCTCAATTTGATGTCGCCGAATTTCCGAAAACCCCCAGTCCGAAACCCGCCCGCATTCCTCCCCAGACCCCTCCTGCGGGCGGGAAATCAGCCGAGGCAGGGCGAATCCGAAACCCCAGACAAATTGTTTCGCCCTGCCGAGTCCTTTTTAGTAGTTTTAATCATTTGGATTTTGCTCGAAAAACATTCGAACTTTGTCCAACAAACACCGCCAAAATTGAAAATCGGAATCGGAAGC
>PFJC01000035.1 GCA_002782865.1 Candidatus Uhrbacteria bacterium CG_4_10_14_3_um_filter_41_21 | reverse complement strand
GTCTATTTCTGTTAAAGCATGTGGATTACTTGCATCACCATAAGTGAGAATGCCGTGAACCGGATCGGCTGTCATATTTCCAATGGCATCATAGCTGTATGTGTAATCATATTCTCCCAGTGTCGAGGCCGAGCCAGACGATACTGCATTTTTCAACCGATACAAATCGTCGTAAGTGTAACTCATTATTTTTGCAGTCCCTAAATCCGATGCATCAGTAAGTTGCGTAATATTGCCGACATTGTCATAAATGTAATTTAAATCCTGAAGTGCAGTGGTGCCAGTAAAAGTATCTGTATCCGTTCGCCAATATCTTTTCGTATCATCATACGAATGAGATGTGATTACCCCGTTGCCATACATAATACTTTCCGGTTGATTATTGGCATTGTAGTCAATTGCCGAAACAACATCTACACCATCAAACTGAGCGCTATCAAGCAAGCCCTGCGCGTTGTAAAACTGATCTAAAACTTTACCGCCCGGGTATTCAGTTGAAGTTATGTTTCCCTGATAATCATACTCGTAACTTGTCGTATATGTATTCGATCCTATTGTCATCGTTTCACTAGCTGTCTTTCCCTGCTCGTCATAGCTGTAGACTGACGCTACCCAGCCTCGCCTTGCCTCTGCTAATTTTCCAATACCATTTGTAGCTGTGTCATAAGTAAAAGTAATATCTGTTCCAGTTGTGGCCTGGCTATTTTCCGCCTTTAGTCTACCTAAACCATCATAACCATAATTGATTGTGTCACCGTTTGGATTGGTTGCGGATTTAACATTTCCATTATAATCATAGGTGTAGGTCCAGGTTCCGTAAGAAGAAGTGCTTGGACTGTGCAGATCGCCAGCGGTTAATCTTCTGCCACCCCAGTCATATGTAAATTCACGAACATTACCTTGTGAATCTTCTAAACCTATTAAATTACCTGCGCTATCAAACTCATAAGAAGTCGAGTAAGTAGCGCCGTCTTCTATTTCGTCAACCCTTATTAATCTGCCTCTAGCGTCGTAAGTATAGGTTTTCTGATTTCCCTCTTCGTCTGTCACTGTTGTTTCCCGGCCGTCATAGTCATGTAAAACCGTGCCAACATCGTCACTAACTGATAATTTTTTGCCAGCTCGATCATAATCAACATTTATATCTGATTTAGAAGTATCGGCTGCTGAATATATTGAACCAGTATCTTCATAGGCAACAGATGTTCTGATTTCTCTGTCAGCATCGTCATATTCGTGATCAATAACAGAATAATCAACTAAATTTTCTAACATTGAACGAGTTTGTGCCAACCTGCCCAAACCATCGTAATAAGCAACTGACTGAGTGCCGGTTGATGAATCTAAATATTTTGTAATTTCAACACTGTTTGGTGTGCTTGCAATGTCATACTCATAATCCTCAAGTGTTATAAGTGATGTTTCTGATGTTGAACTTGAGAGTCTGTGTGATTCTATTCGTCCAAATGAATCATAATCCAATTCTTCTATGGTTCCATTTGCATCAATGACTTGTGTTTTGTTTCCGGTTATTGAGTCTGTCTCAAGCATAGTTGCGTAACCTAATGAATCAGTGACTAACACCGGATACATTGACCAGGAATCATACTCATATTCTGTCGCATAACCATTTGGATCTGTTGACTTACTTACATTGCCATATGAATCGTATGAATATTTTTGCGTTGCCCAGGTTGTAACACCATGAACTGCAACATCAGTTAACTGGCTACGCTTCATTGTTAAGTTTCCTTTTGTAACCTTGCCGGTTAACAAATCGTCATAACGATAATTTGTTCTATGTGTTACGGCTCCTGAATAATCTGTAATGGTTTCAAAAGTTGTTAGTCCAACCAGATACGGTGAAGTAACGGTGTTTACATAAGTTTTAACCGTAACCAATAAATCATCTCCGACATCAACAAAATAACCACTGTCATAACCCGTTACCTCGCCGTAATCTACAAAACGCGTTAAGTTTCCATAAGCGTCAAAAAAAGCGTTCCGAGTAGCGCTATCAACATGCGAACCATCTGAGTCATAAATCATTAAAAGACTACGATCGTTGTACACATGAACTCGACCATCGCCCAAATCCGTTTCGTATATTCTGCCAACATTGCTTTGCAGTTTTGTGCCTGACTCATCAAAAATATCCTTGTGATAAACCTGACCGATTTTGTTATAACTGTCGTTGTATTCACCAAGCGCCGAGCCATTGTAGCCACCACCTTGGTGATAATAAGTTACATTTTTTGAACCATCATCGAATGTTTCAACAGTACTTCCAAACCCGGCAAACCGACCGTCGTAAACATCAGTGTTTGTAAAAGCTCCGTCTCGATATGAATAATTTATGCTGTATTCGTTTCCAAGACCGTCATTTTTTGTACTAGTTTTTACTGTTGGAAAAACAAATGGCAAAGAATCGTTAGTAAGTTCGCCGTCATCGTTGGTGTGACGAGTGGAAGGTGTGTATTCAAAATTTTGCGTTCCACCTTGAGGCATTGTGACATCGGATAAGATATCCGGTTTTTCACCGTCGTGAAGATAAACATAGCCTGAACAGCTATATGAGCAGTCGCCGTACATGCTATCTGTCAAACCATCGCCATTAAAATCCCCAAACCGCAAGCCGATAACTGTTGAAGCACTCATATATCCGGTGAAACTTGTGTCTTGCTCCCAACCATGACCATTTCCAAACCATGCTTTCGCAGAAGCGCTGCTAGTATTTGCTTGATAAAAATCAAGATAACCGTCGCTATTTAAATCCAATTGCGTGTTTGTAATAGTATGCTTACGACTGAGGGTAATGCTTGGCAAATCCCAATCTGAAGAAACATCTGTCCATGTGCCATCACCATTATTTAAAAATACGTCTTCACTTCCGTAATAAAAATGATAGATGTCATCTAGTCCATCAGCATTCACGTCTCCTAAAAACACGCCCTCGTTATTTGTATCGATATATGGTAGAGAGTAGCTGGACGTCGCATCGTCCCAGCCTGTTTGTCCATTCCCAAGCCAAACTTTTGTCGTCGCACAAACGCCAGCAGAACAACCCGTTTGCTGTAAAATATCGAGCAAATGATCTCCATTGACATCACCAAAAAGATAAGAACTACTTCCGCTAAATGTAATATTAGATGGCGTTGACCAAGAACTAGAAACTTCATCAAAACTTTTTTCTCCTGTGTTTAAATAAACTTCCCATACGCTAGCAGCCGTATCAGAACGAACCATGTCAGCATAGCCATCGTTATTAATATCAGCGATGATTGAAGAAGAACTAGAAAAGCCAAAATCCGGCAATGTCCATTCCGAAGTTGTGTGATCGAACCCGTTTTCACCTCCTTCCCAAAACCCTTTACTGATCGGGCCAGATCCTGAAGGAACTAAGTGCATAACATCAGACATTCCATCACCAGTAAAATCTCCTAGACCAATTTGATTAATACCAAAATTTTCTTCTGCTAAATCATAACCGGAACCACTATCTTGAGTCCAAGAATCAGTCGCCTCAGTGTAAGTAAACTCGTATGGCTCAAGTGTAATTTCTGTGCCGTCGCTATCAAGCCCAGAAACAGTTACTGAATTTAAAAGTGATCTATAATCATTATCTCCAACATCAAATGAAAGATCATAAGTTTTAACAGGGCTAGTTTTACCATCAACATCAACTTCAATACCTTCCAAAAGATATTGATAATCAATAGCAAACCCAGCCACCGAACTTGACTGAATATCGGCGCGCGCTACTGGCGTACCGCCGGCAAATGGTTCAAAGCGAACTGTAAACGGACCGTCTACTGTGCCGCTGCCAGTGTAATTAATTGTCGACGGATATAGTGCTGCCCCATCTTTATAATATTCGTAAGAAATGAAATTATCATTTTGATCGCGAATGTCATTTACATACCAAGCATATATCTGAGTTGCGTCTGCCTGATTATCAATTCTAGAATCAGTACTTGTTCCAAATGTGTATTCAATTCCTGTTTTTGTTGAAACAGTCCAAGAATCGTCAGAGTTAAAAGTGATTAAATAATATTCGCTTTCAACTTCAGCTCCGTAAGTTCCGTATTCGCCGGAGGTTAAACTCAAATCAATCAGTTTGATATACGATCCATTCATCTCCAGCGCAAATGCACCATCATCGTACATTGTCATCACTCCAGTTAACGGTCGACGGACAATACGAGTTTCCGGAAGCCACCAACCGTAACCGAGCATACTTATGTCATCGGTGTGCAAGCTGGAATATTGCAAACTAATGCTTGGCGTCAGGCCGTTCCTGCCTTCTGGGATATCAATCGGGATAGAATATGAAGCCGCACCGGACTGCAAATCTGTGTGATATTCACCTCCCCACTGACTCCAAAGCTCAGTTGGGCCAGTCGCAAAAACCGGCGTATAAAAAAAGAAACACATCAAAAGCGATGTGACCGCAAAAAAACCGAGTCGTTTACTATAGTTCATAGAGTTGATTATAAAATCACTGTAACATTTGGCCACAACTCGTCAAGACCCCGATTACGCGCCACCGAGTTACCACCTGCGCGATTTGGAATAACAAACTCCGGCGGTAACTCGGTGGCGCGACAGGACTAATACATTCCCATTCCTCCTGCTGGCACCTGTGGCAGGCCATCATCCTTTTTTGGAATATCTGTTATTGCAACTTCGGTTGTAATCACCATTGTCGCGATTGAAGTTGCGTTTTCAACTGCCGACCGAGTAACTTTAGCCGGGTCTATAATGCCAGCTGAAATCATATTATGTTCATCTTTATTTGTTGCCGCATTATATCCAAATGCTCCGGTTTGAGATTTTACTCGCTCCACAATTACATCACCTTTTTCACCGGCATTGTCAGCAATCTGCCACAGTGGCATCTCAAGCGCCTTTTCAACTACCTGAACTCCCAGCGCTTCCTCGCGATAATCGTTTTTTAATTCTTGACGCAAATCTTTTAACACTGATTGAACGCGGATTAAAGCCACGCCTCCACCAGCCACAATTCCTTCTTCAACTGCTGCCTTGGTAGCGTGCACTGCGTCGTCAATTCTGTCTTTCTTTTCTTTCATCTCCACCTCGCTCGCCGCGCCCACTTTAATCACTGCCACTCCGCCGGCTAGTTTTGCTAAACGATCTTTAAGTTTATTACCATCAAATTCTGAAGTGCTTTGTTCAATTTGAGCTTTGATTTGGCGTACTCTTTCTTCGATTTTCATTTTGTCACCCGCACCTTCAACAATAGTTGTGGTGTCTTTGGTTGAAATAACTCGACGCGCTCGACCAAGATGTTCGGCAGTAACTGCGTCTAACTTCATTCCGCGTTCTTCGCTGATTACAGTTGCGCCAGTTAAGACAGCAATGTCTTCCAGCATCTCTTTTTTGCGATCACCAAAGGCTGGAGCTTTCACAACCAGTGAATTAAAGGCGCCCCGAATTTTATTGACTATCAAAGTTGTTAAAGCTTCGCCATCAACTTCATCGGCTATAATCACTAATTCTTTTTTTCCAGTCTCGGCGATAGCTTCCAAAAGTGGCAGGATTGTTTGAACTGAACTAATTTTTTGGTCCGTAATCAATATTGGAACATCAGCGTACTCAGCTTCCATCTTTTCAGGATTGGTGACCATGTAAGGCGATGAGTAACCTTTATCAAATTGCATTCCCTCAACAACATCAACTTCAATTCCAAATAACTGACCTTCTTCCACTGTAATCACTCCATCTTTTCCAACTTTTGCCATTGCCTCGGCAATCATCCGCCCGATCTCAGAATCGTTAGCAGAAATAGAGGCTACCTGACGAATAGCGTCGCCCTCAACTGGTTTAGCGATTTTTTTGATTTCTTCAACGATACACACAACGGCTCTTTCCATTCCACGACGCAAAGCTTGTGGATCAACCCCGGCCGAAACCAACTTCATTCCTTCTTCTACCATTGCTTGGGCAAGAACCGTAGCTGTTGTTGTTCCGTCGCCGGCAATGTCTGCAGTTTTACTAGCCACCTCTTTAACAAGTTCGGCGCCAAGATTTTCCAGTTTATCTTCAAGTTCGATCTCTTTGGCAACCGTAACGCCATCTTTGGTAACCATCGGTGCGCCATATCCGCGTTCAATAATCACATTTCGTCCTTTTGGACCAAGTGTAACTTTAACAGCATTAGCTAGCTGATCGATTCCGTTTTTGATTTTTTTACGAGCATCCTCGTGAAATGTTATTTGTTTAGGCATATTTTTTTAGCTATTAGGCGATTAGCTATTAGCTATTAGCAAGACATTAAGTCTATAAACTAATTACTATAAGCTAAAAGCTATTATTCAATAATCGCAATTACATCCTCCTCGCTGATCACCAAATATTTTTGATTATCAATTTCAAATTCATCTGGTGAATATTTTTTAAATAATACTTTTTGACCGACCTTAATTTCGACAGGTTGTCTGCTTCCACCTTCAAGTACTTTGCCCGGGCCGACAGCTAAAACTTCTGCTTGCTCCGGTTTATCTTTGCTAACTGTATCAGGGATAATTATTCCAGACGCAGTTGTTTTTTCCGCATCAAGAGGTTTTAAAATAATATGGTTTGATGTTGGATTAAGTTTCATAGACCAATAGATTACAGAAATTGGCAGTCTTCTGTCAAGACTGCCAAATATTGATTGACAAAAGCCCAAAATAATGCAATTATCTAAGTGGAGAACTTCATGGAAACAATCTTTTGTCCTTTCATCGGGGTGATTGTTATTCTGATAATCATCCTCACCTTCAACCACATCAGGGCTGTTCGCCGGCGCCTGAAGGAGGACCCCCCATGAGCGCGGTAGGAGGTCAAATACATGATCAGGGCTTGGGCTAAGGAAAATTGGCTAGTCCTGCTCGCCTTGATATCACTGGTAATCATCGTCGAGATGGTTGCCAACAACGAAATCACTTTAGAACCATGGCGCCAGTGACTCAAGTCGGCGCTCTCCCGCCCCTGAAAAGGCGGGATTTGTGTTCTTTATTAAATTTGTATAAAATATCAGCGTATGGGAAAAAGAGGTTGGAGAGGTCCAGTGCCTGATTTTGAACAAAATCCAATTAACAGATTGGACCGAGGTCGTGACAAAACGCAGCCAGATAGTGGTCGTGTTCCAACGGCTGATAGATTTAGATATAAAACAGCCGACTTTGACTCGCAAGCGGTTCGTAATGGTTCAGAAGCTGCCGGACCAGAGCTTGGGGCAAAGTTCAAAGATCAGCGAGCTAGACGAGATCATTTAACCAGAATCGCCTACAACTACGGATTCAATGAACTGGCCTCGCGAATCAGTGCAACAATGGCTGCAAGAATAGACTTAGACTCAATCCAACAAGAGCTTGAAAAAGCCATTCAAAGCAAATAGAAAAATACGCTCTACAAGGAGCATATTTTTTCATCTTCTATTTTTAAGCTTAGTGCCATGACGAAAGCCACTAGAGCCAATCCGCTCCAACTACTCCAAAGATAATGATCAAACGATGCCAGTACCAAAAGCGCGGCCCAAAGTGGAATCATATTTGGGGCCGCGCCCTTTTTAAAAATAAGTCCCATGAGACCTATAAATCCTATGAGACCCAGAAGTCCTATTTCACCCAAAATCAACACAAACACATTATGCACTGGCTGATACATCCACCAATCTAAATTAACAACATCTGCAAGCGCAAAAATATACTGACCAGCTCCAGCGCCAAACAACCAATGTCTTGCGATCACTTCCGGAGCGTACGATAAAAATTGTGTTCGCTCGATAATCGAGGTGGAATCAAAACCAAGCAACTGTAAAATAACAGGGGTAAATATAAACAAAATAATAATCACGACTGCGCTTCCCCTTAACTCCTTCCATAATTGAAGGGAGGAAAACATCCCGACAACCAATGCTATGATCAAAGCCAACCAAACTGCACTTGATCCAGTCAGTACCAGACCGATAAACATCCATCCGATCAAAACAAATGTTAGACGGCCCTTCGGCATGCGCCTCTGGAAAGTAATGAGCGACAGAATCCCAATCACTAAATAACCGGCAAAAATATTTGGGTGAGGGAATGTTCCATAAGCGCGTAACATCCGAACTCCATTATCTAATAAGAATACTGAATCACCTACTCGGCTAGAATCACGGGCTGCAATCCCTAGAATTGTCGAAGCTGGAAATTCGCCAGTGATAAATTGAAAAACGCCAAACAAAATAGGAATTGCCAGGCCAGCTGTAAAAGCTAGAATCAAATCGTGAGCTCTAACTTTGGACAGAACCAGGATAAATAATAAAACCAAAGCGCTGGCGATATAACCGATATGAACTAGTCCATAAATTTCGCGTGAGCCCAAGGCCCAGCTAAAGAGAAAATAGACCAATAGACCAATGGAGCCATAGATCTCAGGTGATCGAAAATCTTCTGTCTTAATCTTTTTCCAAGATCCGATCAGTAACACCAAAGCTAAAGCCAAAATTAAAACCTGAACCGCATAAACGCTATAAACCGCAAATTCGCTGGCATACCCACCAACCTCGGCTGCTCCCCAGATGTAACGCGTTTGGAAAGGCAACAAAAAAATCGCCAAAAGGACTCCCCATTTTTTTACTAAATCCCACATATCTTACTTTGAAAATTCCTGGCGATTTCTGCCCGACGATCATTTTTATGAAATTTTAAAATATTGTGTGCTACCACAATTCTGGAATCCTTATTCATTCTGTCCTTTATGTCTGCCGGAAATTTTTGCTCCTGAATTTCGCGCGCTTTTGATTCTGAAATTGGTAAACTTGGTAATTTAATTTTTGTATTCACCCTCATTCTGTAAGCGCGTCTCGGCTGATCAGAATTTGGCAAAAATGTGTTCGCCCACGAATTAGCCTTAAAAAACTTTTGCCAAAGCTCGTCATTACCATGAACCGGGGTTAAGGTTTTTATCCAATATGCCAGATACGGATCGCTGTCTGCAATTTTTAGACTTGATAAATCCATAGCGTCTTCGCCTAAAAAGAAACTGATGTCTACTGGATCTTTTGCTACTTCACCCGGTCTTTGTTTAAGAATAATTAAAGGCATTACTGACGCAAACCTCGCCGACCAAGTTCTATCTTTTTTTGTAATCACAAACAAATCAATATCGCTATATTCGTCAGTAAAATGAAATGGCATGTTATTGCAAAGGGCGGCTCCGGCGACATCTGGCAATCTTTGAATGTATATTAAAACTTTCTTGAGCTTTCTTTCTTTTCTGACCGCATTTAAATATCTTTCTTTCCTAATTGCTACCTGCTGACTGACAACTTTCTCTGCCCCAATACAGTACATTCCTTCGCAGCTAGAAACCCGGTCTTTAAGCCACTTTGATCCCTGTAAAACTTGAGTGATTTCATCCAAACTATAAACTCTATCTGGCTGATACTGCCATTTCCAAAGCTCAAAAATAGTTAACGGATAGTTGAAATAGGAAAAATAAGCGAGTGTTTTATAAATATCTTTTTCAAGGGAGGTCATATTTTCTTTTACTTCCCCCTTTTATTTTTATCAAATCTACTATTTATTAAAATTCCGCCTTGGCGAATTGCATGAGTTGTACCAATCAGAATAAATAGCGTATCACGAAGACGAATAATAAGGGCAAACCCAACAGCGGTAAGTGGGACTCCAAGCAAAACAAATACAGCTGCAAATCCGCCTTCAAAAATCCCCAAACTAGCCGGAATTGGCATGAGAAGTGCTATTCCCGGCAAAGTCCCTATTAAAAAGGCCTGACCAAAAGTAAGGGCTACACCAAAGAAATGAGCTATGTAAAAAACTTCAAATACTCGGAATCCAATTACAATAATGGCTAAAATTAAAATCAATATCTGACGCCAAATACTAGTTTTTAAAAATCCTGTCATTAACTCCTCAGTCTCCACAATAAGCGCCTCAACTTTTCTAAGTTTTTTAAAGCGACCAAGTTTTAATGTTCGAAAAAGTTTAGAAAAATAGCCATTGCCCTTAGCCATGGCAATAAAGAAAGAAGCAATAAGTACTAAAGCTAAAATAAGAGCAACGCCCATTACTTCCAGCGAAATCCCATCCGCCAAACCTTCGTACATTGCTAGCAACACTCCAACTACAATAAATGAGATATAAACAAAAAGTTCCAAAGCAACATCCAGCAAAACAGAACTAGTGGCTTCTCGACCCGGAACGCCGTCGCTCATTAACATTCCGATTCTAACCGGCTCACCACCAACCTGAGCCGCTGGAGTTAAATAGCTAGTCGCAAAACCAGCCATGCGGTGAAAATACACTCGCCAAAGCGGAACCCTATCTTTTTTTTCTAAATGAGAATTAATGATTAATTGCCAGCGCCAACTGTATAAACCAAAGTTTATAAAGGACAAAGTTACAAAGCCAACAAATGGCCAAATCCCAAAATCAACCAAAGATGAAATTATATTGTTCCAGCCCTCTTTCCAGATTAAAAAGCCGAAAATGCCGATTCCGATAACAAGTGAACCAAAAAATATAAGTCCTCTGACAATAGTGCGTTTTGTCATATTAGCTTTATTGTAATTGATTTTTGAGACGGCGTCGATTGACAAAGAGGATGAAATAGCATAGTATCCTCCCGAACCTATCACCGGAGCACCAGATGGAAGAACGAGATTTTCTGGCGCCACTTCCGGTGCTAGAGCGGGTAACGCCCGATCTGAAGATTCTGCTGGAAGACTGGGTCACGAGTCTGCCAAAGCAAGACTCTACTGGTCGAAAGTTGAGCTGGCGACTGTCAGTTCGCGTCGACATGAGTGATCCACTGTGCCGAGCCGTAATCAAGGCGTCGGCAACTGGTGGACACAAAAATCCAGAGCTGTTTCCTGAGCCAGTTCGAGCCATAATTCGACCAAGCGCAATCAAGTGGCTTGGTAGAGCACGAGTGCGGGCTACTATTCGAAACCTAACTAGGCTCTGCCTAGTCGGCGACCGGCTCTACACCTTGAACGACAAGGTTACAGAGCACGAGTCAATTTTCTTGCTTCGCCAAGCCGGTTGAGCAAAACCTACTCCCGCGGTCGTTGCACGACCGCGGGTGAAACTTTTTAAAGACAAAGGCGCCGGCGGTTTTAACCGCCGGCGCCTCTTAATTATCTAATCTTTTTTCTCATCCTTTTGCTTTGGCAAAAATATTGAATAAAGCACTACTGTTAATAATGTTGTTACTAACCAATAAAGCATTACACCGCCCGGAAGTGATGTTACACCAATACCTAGTGTCATCACTGGAATGAAGTAGAGCATCATCTTGCTCATGTTGTCTGCCATCATCTCATCTTGAGTTCCGAGCTTTCCGGCTACTTCCTTGGCTGGCTTGCGTGCCATTGTTTGTTTTGCTTGGTAAAACTGAGCAATAGCGGCCAAAATTGCTAACGGGATTGAAACCACAGTTAAATCAATCAGTCTCAAAAACATGGTATTCATTATTTCTGGATTGGGAATAAAGCTATACAAAATATCTGCGTTTACAGTTCCAAGACCGTCACGCAAAACTCGAAAAAGTGCGATAAAAATCGGTAGCTGAATCAAAAGCGGTAAACAAGAAGCAAGTGGGTTTACATTGTTATTTTTGTAAACGCTCATTAATTCTGTCGCCATCTTTTCTTTATCATTTTTATACTCTTCACGAATCTGGGCAATCTTTGGCTGAATTGCCTGCATGTCCCGTTGTGATTTTAGAGTCTTAAAGGTGAACGGAAACAGGATTCCTTTGATAATCAAAGTCAAAAGAATAATCGCCAAACCAATATCATTAAACGGCAAAATATCGTAGAACAAAACGAGTAAGTTATAGATTGGTTGATAAAGAACAGTAAAAAATATATTCATAGGTTATTAGCTATTCGCTTCTTCAGAATCAATTACCGCTTCTTCTGTATCAATCACTGGCTCGCTTACCTCACCGTCTTGAGATGGAGCTGTTTGCTCTTCGCTTTTACTTGATTCCTTGATATTCAATTTCCAGCCAGAAAGGAGTGACGCTAATCTTACATTTTGACCGCCACGACCAATAGCAAGTGACAGTTGTTCAGGATCAACAGAAATAGTTGCTGTTTTTTCTTCTTCGTTTAACTCAACCCCGGCAATTTTAGCAGGTGCTAGCGCGTTTAAAATAAATGTTCTAGGATCTTCGCTCCACTCAATTACATCAATCTTTTCCCCGGCAATTTCATTAATAATGGTTTGAATTCTAACCCCGCGCTGACCAATACAGGCACCGATTGGATCAATTGTGTCATCGTCTGTTGCAACTGCAATTTTAGTTCGTGAGCCAGCTTCGCGAGCGATTCCCTTTATTTTTACAGTTTCTTCAGCGATTTCTGGAACCTCTAGTTCAAACAAAGCTTGAATAAGCTCCTCTGCTGAGCGTGATAATAAAATTTGTGGTCCGCGACTACCCAAAGAAACTTCACGAACATAAACTTTAATTCGGTCTCCGGAGTTATAATGTTCGGTCTTCACTTGATCCTGTGGAAGCATTACTCCGGCAGTGCGTCCGATATCAACCAAAACAACTCGGCCTTCTCGGCGCTGAATAGTTCCAATAAGTACTTCACCTTCTTGTTCTTTGTATTCATTAAAGACGATTTCGCGTTCTGCTTCTCGAAGTTTTTGGGTGATCACCTGCTTGGCGGTCATGGCTGCCATTCGCCCGAACTCACCTGGAATTGGCAATTCAATTCTAAGCACCTTGCCTACTTCTGAACCCATCTTCAAAACCCTAGCATCAGAAATCATTATTTCTGTTTTAGGATTAAACATTGGCTCTTCGTCTTCACCAACTATTTGATCGTCAGCATCTTCATTTTTTACACCAGTCTCCGGTTCCCAATCACGCGCTCGTCGTTTTCTTCCATCAGCGTCTTCGGCTGCACGCTCTGCTACTTGAGCCTCTGCTTTTTCTGCCTGGCGAGCGCGCTGAGCCTCTAGTTCTTCTTCAGAAACATCTACAACTACAGTTTTGATATCAAAAGCTTTAATATCTCCGTTTGAAGCATCAAATTCAACTTCAATATTTTGTTGCTTATTCCCGTAATCTTTACGATAAGCAGCCACAAGAGCAACTTCAATGGTTTCAAGAACTGACTCGTATGAGAGTCCTTTTTCTTCACAGATAAAGCGTATGGCTTGTTCGATATCAGATGACATATTGCATTTGTTCGCGTTATAAATTGGCGGCTAGCTGTGTCAGAAATCTCCGTCGGTCTCATCGTACATTTTAGTACGCTTCGGCCTTACTCAATTTCTTCCTAGCTATCCATCCAATTTACTTAGCTCACCAAGTTAATTTTTAACATTATTTAACAGACAAACCCGGCGTCAGCCGAGTTTCATCAAGTGCTAAGAGGATAACACAAGGTCCTAAAAAAGGCAAATATATGCAATCTTCACGAGTTTAAAAAAACAGACGACCCAGTGTAGGCCGTTCGTTTTTCTTTTCTAATTATTTTTTTAAAGCAGCAATGAATTCGTCTGGTTGCTTACTGGTTGTGAATATAAATTCGTTGCCATCTCGAAATAATCATTTTAAATGCCTTGTTGTTCAATCCGTATTTTGTCTTTTCAAGCGCTGAAATGTCAGACAAGAAAATATCAAGTATTGGTTTTTTTGCCACGTTCTTAGCCAAAAAATATCCAATCAATCCAAACATGTACATAAGTGGTGAATCAGCTAGAAACAAAAATCTTTTATTTGTTAAAACCAACTTACCAACTTTAGCGTGCAATTTGCTTTTTACAAATGTGCCGATCTCCTCTTTAACAACCACCCCTCCGTCCTGTAAAATATTGTCGATATTTTTCATACAGCTTTATAATAAGTAATTATATTTTGTTTATCTATTTGCTCAATTGCTACTACATCAATTCGAAATGGTTGATCTTCTATCTTTTTGAGTCTTAGATACTGCTCTGCAACCCGAGCGATTTTTTCTAATTTTTTTGGCGTAACTGATTCTTCCGGATAACCAAATTCATTTGATTTCCGAGCCTTCACTTCGACAAAAACTATTTCGTTGCCATCTTTGCCTATCAAATCAACCTCGCCAATCTTTGTTTTAAACTGTCTTTCTAAAATCTTTATACCAAGATTCTTAAGATACTTGGCGGCTAAATCCTCGGACTTATTTCCGAATATCCTCCGCGCATCTGGCATATTATTTTTTGCGAGGTAGGTACTTATTTGCTTCAGCTTTTTCCTTGCCGTGATTTTTCATCTCTGGAACTATGATTTTGATATAACGATATATTCCAATCAACCAGACTATCAAAGCTACAAGCCAAAGAAGGAACCAAAAACGAGCACCAAGGAAATAAATTTCTTCAAATGTAAAGAAGAACCAAAGCATTCCCAAAATTCCCATTGTCATGAACATTTGTCCAAGTAGCTTATAAGCTTTAACTGCAAATCTGTCCCCCTTTTTCTGTCTGGCGATAATTCGGCTGACTGATGCCAGTATAATGAAAATTGCAAATAAAAAGAAAAAGGCTGTTTCAAAAACGGTGTTTAGACCTACCGGGTCAAGTCTGAACCAGAAATCGAGCTGGAATAATGGACTTAGATCAATCATATTTATAAATTATTTATTGTGCGGACGATAGTATCATACCCCAATGTGTTTCGCCAACTGGCAAATCCCGTTCTTTTTTAAAACCATTTTTTAGAAAAACCGCCTCTGCCTGCATAGCATCTAACCGGTTTTGAACAGGTGGTGCTACCGGATGCTCAATACGACGACGCCAATCCACTAAAACTACTTTTCCATCTTTCTTTAGTAATCGTTTTGATTCGGAAATTACAGCATCCATATTTTTAACGCACCATAAATTATTGACTATCAAAACATAATCTAGTGACTGTGGCGGAATCTTTACTCCACCCTTCATTTCAAAATCACCCCAAACAGTTTGCAGATTAAGTATGCTAAACATTTGCCGTTTAGTATCAATCATTCTAATTACATCTTTAACAACATCCACTGCATACACCATTCCTTTTTCGCCCACTAGTCTTGCAGCCGGAAAAACCATATGCCCTGCTCGGCCAGCACCAAAATCAGCAATCTTACTTCCACCGGTAAGACCAGCATCTTTCAAAATCTTTGTTGCGTTTAAGAGTGCGCTTCCTGCTCCCATATTATCCAAATAATCCGCCGACTAACCAAGTCATAAATTTATCAAACAAATTTGTTGTAATCATCATTCCAACAAAAATTATTAAAATACCAAGTAACTTATAAAACAAACGCGTGCCACCACCACCTAAATTACGCTCAGCCCAAGATACCATTCCCAGTGCGCGTAAATAGAAATCGGTTTTCCAAACCATCGAAAGTCCAAGGGCAATAACTAACAGTCCAATAACAATTCTCCAAAACCACATAAAATTTAATGGTTACAAATTATGCGAAATAGAGAAAATAGAGTTTAAGCCCTGTCTCTAAAACACAACAAAAATATTATATCAAAATCTCCCTTTTATTGCGATTTAAAATAAACCCTGGGAAGGATTTTAATAAAGTTCAAGCAAAGTTACAAAAATATGGTGCGAACGAGAGGATTCGAACCTCCACAGGATTACTCCTACCAGCCCCTCAAGCTGACGCGTCTACCAGTTCCGCCACGTTCGCATTTTACGAAATGAATATACTTATTAAAAAGATCGCTGTCAATCGTAGTATTGTCAAAAATATCTCATTATGATATTCTCTCCCCGCGATTGAAATAAGAGCGCATAGCTTCCTCCTTCGTCCAGCTTCGCTGGACTACGGCGGACAAGCAGTTGGCTAATAACCAACTTCGCCAAGTTCACCTAAAATCAGGGCGCATAGCTCAGTTGGCTAGAGCATCTCGTTTACACCGAGAGGGTCAGGGGTTCGAGTCCCTTTGCGCCCACCAAAAAAAACACATCTCCTGATGTGTTTTTTTTGTCTTTAAAATGACACCTATGATCATTATGCGTATAATACTTATATTGAAAATTACAATTAACTATGTCAGTTAGTAAAAAAAGACTGAAAAGTAATATTTGGAAAATGTACATAATCAGCTCTCTGACTGCTTTTGTACTTTTTTACGCGATAGATAAGGTTTTCATGGAACTCCGCGGTCTTTCTGTCACGCAAATTGTCTTCATTGAAATAATATATACAGTTTGCGTTTTATTATTGGAAGTTCCCAGTGGAGCCTTAGCGGACAGATGGAGTAGAAAAAATGTTCTTGCACTCCATTTGGTCTTTTTTATGTTGAACACTATTTTATGGATATTCGCTTATGACATAACATTTTTTATCTTAGGTATAATCGCTTGCGCAATTCATGCCGCTTTATATTCTGGCACTTATACTTCTTTACTCTATGACACTGCCAAACAAATTGGAAAAGAAAATGAATTCGATAAAATACTAGGAAATTATTTTTTTTACGGAGGTATCTTTTCTGCTGTTAGCGCAATCTTAGGAGGAATGGTGGCTGGATATTTTGGAATAACTATATCTTTTTGGATTACTCTGGCGATAAGTTTCATTGCTCTTTTATTTACACTTTCGCTCGAAGAACCGGATATTCACCGAACAACCGGCGAGGTTAAATACTGGTCACATATAAATAATGCGATTAAATTCCTTTGGAAACGCCCTGCTCTTTATCACCTAATCTTTCTAACTGTCATCTTAACACTGAGTTTACGAATTATAGATGAATATGCTCAGCTATACTTCTTTAGCGTTGGAGCATCATTGTTTGCGTTAGGATACCTTTCAGCAATTGCTGGCGGAATTGAATCTATTTGTGCAAAATTTGCTCACCGTTTAAATAAATACAAGCGAAGAAATATATATCTTATCTCGCTGATAATAAACTTCGTTGGCTTCATTTTGATAGGATATTTCCATTCTAAAATTGGTATAGTTTTTGTCTACTTACCAATAATTGCAACATGGATAGTTGGTCCTCTATTCAATATGGATCTGCACAAAGAATTACCATCCAGCCATCGATCAACAGGAGAATCTTTGGTAAGTCTTCTTCGAACATTAATATACATCCCAGTTGCGCTCATGTTTAGCTATCTTGCTGACTCTATTTCAATTTTTTCAGGGTTTACTGCTGTCGGTATTTTTACAGGAATCTACCTTTTAATATTCATCCTCTTTTCATACAAAAAAATTCCACAATCTAACTTAGTTGTAAAATAAATTTAAATATTACTTTTAAAACTGTCTCCCCTTGCCTGTAATCACTCGCAACTGTTTTGGTAAAACGCGAAATTTAAACTCACTACCTTCAAATAAATCACCATCTGCCAAAACCCGCATCAGTGAATCAGAGATTATAGTCGCTTCCGAAATCGGCACTACCGAAGTAGTAATTTTCTTTTTTCCAAATAATTTCTTTTCTGGTGTTCTGATAATCAATTCCAATTTACCATCTGTCGGATCAGCCGGCGAAACATCTTCTGTGGCCGGAGCTAAATTTCTAATTTCGATTGAACATCTCCTTGTCGGGGTCATTTTAAAACTATTGTCACAATTAATCACAACACTGCCACTATTGTGGATTACAGCTGAGTTTAAAAATCTGTTGCCATTAACCGATCCCAAATCCAACTCTTCAACAATTCTGGCTGACAGTACATCACAAGCTTCTACGCCATTTGGCATCCCCAGCATTTCTGACATCAAATTCATATCTCGACCAAGAGGTACTATCCCGATTACAACATTACTTCCAGTAGCAGCATCGATTATCTTTCGAAGAGTTGAATCATTTCCAACAGCAATAATTGTCTTGGCGCCTTTTTTTATTTCATCTTTAATCAATTCTTTTGGATCACGAAAAAGAGCCAGGCGAGCGATTTTTCCGGCAATCCCCAAGTCAGTCAAGCGCGTTTCAATTAACGACAGTTCACGCTCAAACTTAGGGTCTTGTACAAATTCATCATATACATAGTAGTACATTCTGAAATAATTACTCCTCTTCCGAATCTTCTTCTTTTTGTTTCGGCATTTCTACTTTGCGTCCATCCATAGTAATCTTTCCATTTACCTGGGCGCCAGCGCTGATCGATAAAACATCAACAGTAATGTCGCCAATAATTTTTGATGATTCTAAAAGTTCAAGTCTGCCTTCAACTTGAAGGCTACCTTTTATTTCACCAGCCACGACAGCATTTTTTGCAATTACATCGGCATGAATTTTCGCTTCATTACCAATTCGAAGGTCGCCAGCTGTCCAGACATTTCCAGCTACCTCACCTTCTATAACAACATCCCCCTGACTCTTAAAGTCACCTTCTACACGCACGCCGTGCGCAATGATCGTTTCACCTGTTTTGTTTTTAGACATATTTTTAGCTTTTAGCTGTTAGCCTTTAGCTATTAGGTTGCCCTAACAGCTAATAGTTATAAGCTAATAACTCTTGTTACATTTCTTTTAATACATCAATACACAAAATGCTCATTGCATTTTCCAGACTTTGGCGCACAGCTTCGATCAAAGCCAATCTTGAAGCCAGTCTTTCTTTGTCTTCATCGTCCAAAATCTTAACTTCATGATAGTACTCATTAAAAAGTTTGGCAGTATCGAATGCCCATGTCGCAATACTTGAAACTTTAAAACTTTTACCAACTCTTTGCACTAACTCTGGATAAATTGCTACCTGGCGCGCCAATTCTAGCTCAAGCTCTTTATCTAACTTTGTTTCGTCAATCTTAGCTTTGGTTTTCGCTTTCTTTTTAATGCTTTCGATTCTGGCAATTGTGTAAAGAATGTAGGGACCTGTAAAACCATCAAATGACATGGCCTCTTTGATATCAAAAGTGATAATTGATTCCGGGTCTTGGCGAAGCATCATAAAATTCATGGATGCAATCGCCAAAGTCTTCGCTGTTGATTTGATTTTCTTTTCAGACCAATCTTCATGACGAGTTTTGGTTTCGTGCTCTAAAAACTCAACCATATCGTCACGCAGATCTTCGTAAGTTACAATATTTCCTTTCCTTGATGACATTGCGCCGTCGGGTAGATTTACAAAATCAAAAGCTAAATGAGTCAGCTGTTTGGTAAAACCCATTTTTTTAAGTGTGGCGAAAAGCTGTTTAAAATAAAGTGACTGACGAACATCAACCACAAAAAGCTGTCTATCGGCGTCGTAATCTTTATCTTTCTTAAATGCTAAAGGTAAATCTCGAGTTGAATACAGCGAAGTTCCATCGGACTTTAGAAGCAACATGACTCCAAGACCTTCGTCTTCTAAATCAACAATAACTGCTCCTTGGCTCTTTTTTGCAATTCCATCCGTTAAGAGCTTTTTAACAATTTTCTTCCCATCTTGAAGAACCTCGCTTTCATAATAGGTGACATCAGGCCTAACATTAAGCTCCTCAAAATATTCCTTAAAGGAATCCAGACTCCACTGACGTGTTTCTTTCCATAATTCAAACCAACCCTTTTCTTGATTTTCTAATTTTTCAAAAGTTTCAGAAATTTCTGTTCTAGCCTCGTCATTTTCAGCATTCTCAGTCGCCTCAACATACACCTTTTGCATAAACGAGTTGTGGTTTTCTTTTTCAACTTTCTGCTCTGAATAATTCTTCTTCATCCACCATAGAATCTTAGCAACATTTGCCCCAAGATCATTAATATAAGAAGTTGCTGTTACTTTGTAACCATTTATACGAGCGACATTTACAACTGACTGCCCATAAACTGAACTTCTTATATGTCCAACATGAAATTCCTTCAATGTATTTGGTTGAGCATACTCGATCATTAATGATGTCCCTTTTCCAAGATCACCTTCTCCAAACTTTGTTCCTAATTTTTTAATTTCAGATAAAACATTTTTAATAAAGGCTGTATTATTAAACCTAAAATTAAGATACGGACCGGTCGCCTCTACTGATTCAATCAAATCTGTTGCCTTGATGTTTGCCGCTATCTCTTTGGCAAGTTCAACTGGATTTTTCTTTTGCTTCTTTGCTAGCTCAAAAACCGGAAATGCAATGTCACCAAATCGCAGGTCAGCGTCAACCAAATCTTCAACCGTGCATTCAAAACCTTTACCCACTGCTTTTTTCAGTGACTTTAAAATCTCTTGTTTTGCTTGCTCGCGTGTATACATATTATTTTGTCAGACGAACGAATTGCCTTTTTCCTCTTTGCAAAACCAATCCGTCTTCTGACCCTACAATCATCATTTCAGAACTTATGACTGGAGTGCCATCAATCTTAATAGCTTTTTGCTCAATTAAACGCCTTGCCTCTGTCTTTGATGATGTTAGTCCACTTGCAACCAAGACGTCAACAATATTTTGCTCAGACGAAACTGTAAATTCTCTTATATCCGTTGGTACTTCGTGATCTTGAAAAACTGTTTTAAAGTGCATTTCAGCTGCATCTGCGTCTTTTTGTGAGTGATGCATTGTAACAATCTGGCGAGCTAAACGAGCTTTTAAATCTCGTGGGTTCATTCCCTGACTAAGCTGGATTTTCATTCCTTCGATTTCCTCGCGAGCGACATCGGTTGCCAATTCAAAGTATGGCAAAATAATCGAGTCAGCCATGGCCATAATTTTTCCGTACATATCTTCCGGTGCATCGTCGAGCGCTATAAATCCTCCTTCTGATTTACTCATCTTTTTGCCTTCATCGTTTGTAAGAAGTTCAAGTGTAAGTACCATCTTTTCTTTTTGCTTCATTGCTTTCATCAAAGTGCGCCCAGCAAGCATATTAAATGTTTGGTCGCTTCCGCCGATTTCTAAATCAACATCCATAGCCACAGAGTCATAGCCCTGCATCAGTGGATACAAAAATTCATGCAAATAAACCGGCTTACCTTCTTTAATTCTGTTAGCAAACATATCGCGCTCGCTCATTTGCTGAACTGTAAAGTTACTGGCAACATCAACCACATCGGCAAAAGATAATTTTCCAAGCCACTTATCGTTGAACATTATCTTAACCGCGTTTCGTCCAGAAAAATTCAAAATCTTTCCTGCCTGTTTTTTATAAGTGGCGGCGTTTTCTAAAACCTGTTTGCGAGTTAATTGATTTCGAGCAGCGTCCTTATCAGTTGGGTCACCAATCATTCCGGTAAAAGATCCGATTAGTAAAATTACTTCGTGCCCTAAATCTTGAAACTGACGCATCTTCCGAAACTGCATGGCGTGGCCAATATGCAAATGCGCACCGGTCGGGTCAACGCCCACATAAAGTCTAATCTTTTTGCCAGACCTTAAACGCTCTTCTAGCATTTCGGGGCGCGGATAAATCTGTTCTACTCCACGAGTAAGAATTTCATTTATTTTTTCTTCGTCTGTATTTGTTGTCATATCTATTGATCTATTGGTCTAATTTCTAGCTGTCTATAAATCGTATTTTTCTTCAGCAATTTCAATTTGTGGTTTTTCACCAGCTACCCAACTAATTTCATCAAGCTTTAATCTTTGTTTTAAAACTGCGTCTTGATCTTGGATATCACCTGCGCCGTACAGATTAATATTAATCTGCTCGCGCCACGGAAGATTTTTCTCGGCACGGACTAAACGCACTCGCTCAATTATACTCTGTTTTAAGGCAAACTGCCGAGTTTCCGCTTCTGTCATTTTACACTCTGGTGATTTGGGCCAGTTTTGAATCATTAACATTCCACTATCAAACTTTTTGTAAATCTCTTCTGTAACAAACGGCGCAAACGGATGCCATAGAATCAAAAGTCGTTCAAGAATGAATAATAAAATTTCGTTTGTTGTCTGGCCACTCTGAACTTTAGCGTTTTCCAAATAAACATCAGCAAACTTATTCCAAGTAAACTCGCGTAATTTTTCGCCCAACATTGAGTATTGATATTTCTCAAAATGGTCTGTCACTTCTGAAACCAAGGTTGAGAACTCAGCCAAAATCCACTTATCATCAAGTGTTTCCGACCTCACCTCTTTCACATTTTTCACCTCTTTCACACTCATGAACACAAACCTGGAAATATTCCAAAGTTTGTTGGTAAAATTTCTGAAACTTGAGATTTTATCTTCTGATAACTTCATGTCGTTCCCGGGAGTAGCGCCAACCAGCAAAGACAATCGAGTAGCATCTGCTCCGAACTTTTCAATCATCTCAAGAGGATCAATAACTTTTCCAGATGACTTGCTCATCTTGCTTCCATCTTCGTTTCTAACCATTCCGTGTAAGTAAACAGTCTTAAATGGAACTTCACCTAAAATATAAGTAGACATTAAAATCATTCGAGCAACCCAGAAAAATATAATGTCATAGCCAGTTTCAAGAACCGATGTTGGGTGATAAATTTTTAAGTCTTCTGAGTTTTCATTAGGCCAACCTAAAGTTGAGAATGTCCAAAGCCCGGCACTAAACCAGGTGTCGAGTGTGTCTTCGTCTTGCACCCAACCCTCGCCTGCTGGCGCGTCAATACCGCAATAAATTTCTTCGCCCTTGTACCAAACCGGTATTTGATGTCCAAACCAAATCTGACGACTGATGTTCCAATCGCGCAAATTATCAACCCAGTTAAAATAAGTTTTATTAAATCTATCAGGCAAAATTTCAATCCCACCCTGACGAACAGCGTGTTGCATTAATTGTTTAAGCGTTGCTTTTTGACCGTCATCCAAACCTTTAATCGGAGCTCGCTTTGATTGTCGATACTCAAATTCCTTGTTGACATCGATAAACCACTGCTTCAAAATTTGCGGTTCGACTATGCCACCACTTCGTTGCGCTGTTGCAATTCTATTCCCATAGGCTTCGTCAACATTAACGAGCAAGCCCTTGCTTTTTAACTTTTCAACAATCTCCGGACGCGCCTTCATAATATGCATCCCCGCAAACTCTCCAGCAACAGCAAGAAGTTTGCCATTAAGATCAATGATTTGTTCTTTGTCCAAATTATGACGCTCAGCAATTTCAAAATCCACTACGCTGTGCCACGGAGTGATTGTCATCACACCGGTTCCAAACTCCATATCAATCGCCTCGTCTTTGATAACAGTTGCTGTAATCGGTCCGTTGATCCACTCTAAATCTAACTTCTGACCATGCTCATACTGAGCATATCTTTTATCGTCCGGATGCATTACCACATATTTGTCTCCAAACTTAGTTTCCGGCCTGGCAGTTCCAATTACAAACGGGCCATACTGAAAATAATAAAATGGAGTTTTGCCATCGATGTATTCAACTTCATCGTCTGAAATAGTCGTCTGTCCTTTTGGATCCCAGTTTATAATTCTCTCTCCACGATAAATCAAACCATCGTCGTACATCTTTTTAAAAGCCGTTCGCACTGCCAAGTTCCTGGCATCATCAAAAGTATAGGCCTCGCGAGTCCAATCAACACTAGTTCCCATCTTTTTCATCTGATTTACAATTGTGTCGTGGCTATCTTGGGCAAATGCTTTAGCTTTTTCTAAAAACTTTTCTCGTCCCAAGTCGTGTCTATTTTTTCCTTCTTCCTTAATAAGGATCTTCTCGACCTTAGATTCAGTGGCAATCGCAGCGTGATCAGTTCCCGGAAGCCAAAGCGCCCGCTTTCCGCTCATTCTAGCGTAACGAACCATGGCGTCTTCAATTGCAAGCATCACCGCATGACCCATGTGCAAAGTTCCCGTAACATTGGGTGGCGGTAAAGAAATCGTAAAGGACTCTTTGCGATCTTCCAGGTCAGGAAGATTTTCCGGAGTAAAATAGCCACTTTCCATCCATTTGGCGTAAATATCATATTCTACCTCTTGGGGTGAATATCGGTTTGGCATTTCGTCTTTCATAGTATCCCCAGTCTACTGATTCTTGACCTTTTTTTCAACCCAGTATAAGCTACGCCCTTGTCATTTAGAGGTTAGAGGGAGAGATAATTTGATACCCAGCATGGCTTTAAATGCTCACGAACAATTTTTAACAATGCTAGAACGGTCAGCTAGACCGCTCATTGTGCTGACTGAAAATGCAAATGCGGACGATTTTTCGTCGGCATTTGGTGTTTCTGCACTACTCGCCAAACTTCAAAAACCAGTTGAGATTGTAAGCGCTGGCGGTCGAATTCCAAAATCAGTTCACTTTTTAAATTCAACCATTCCAGTCCGCGAAGATATCAAGAATATCCGCAAAATGACTCTAAAGCTAAATGCCAAGCAAGCAAAAGTAGATGAGCTTTCTTATAATATGGAAGGTGACGAACTTCACATTCATATTCTGCCAAAAAGTGGTAGTTGGAACGCTGACGATGTTCAAATAATCAGCGACAGCTATAAGTACGATCTTTTAATTACAATCGGTGGCGCTGACATGGAAAGTTTCGGACCTGTGTTTACCGGTTACAAAGAATTCTTTTTTCAAACTCCAATTATCAACATCGACCACAACAATGCCAACGAGCATTATGGACAAACTAATCTTGTTGATATGAGTGCGGTTTCATGTTCTGAGGTTTGTTACGATCTTTTCCGTCGAATTGATGAAAGTTTGATTGATGAAGAAGTAGCCACTTATTTTTTAACTGGAATGATTTTTAAAACTAAAAGTTTTCGATCAGAAAATGTAACGCCAAAAACCTTGAAAGTGGCTGGTGATTTGATTGCCAAAGGAGCACGCCGAGATGAGATTATTCAAAAACTTTATAAAACTAGATCAGTGGAAACTTTGCGCCTGTGGGGCCGAGCCTTGGCTCGACTAAAATCTGATGTTGAATACAAAATTGTTTGGACACTTTTAACCCGCCAGGATTTTGCCAATGCCGGAGCGCAAGAAGAAGCCCTTGAAAATATTATCGACGAGCTGATTATGAGCGCACCGGACGCCAAAATCGCTGCCGTCTTTTTTGAACGAACTGACAAAACAATAGCTGTTATGCTAAACGCCAAACGACCGTTTGACGCCCTGCACCTTGGCGCTCCCTTCCGCGCTGCCGGAACTCGCGAGGAAGCATTACTTAAAATGCGGGACGAAGACATTGTTGCTGCCGAAAAAGCAGTGATAACGCATATCAAGAGTCAAGTAGCGGAGTTGTTCAGTCGCTAAATCGCTGGCGGGATCTGCTCCGCGTCCATCTTAATGATAAGATTGACATAGAGCTGGATTCTACGAAGCAGGAGAAGAGATGCACCGAATTAAAACCAGAATCTAAAAGTAAAATGAGCAACTTTTTTGCGATCGACAAAAAGTTGTATCATCTATATATTCAAAAAGGCCAAAACTGGGAGTTATTTAAAAATACCGCATGCAGCAAATGTTCGATCGAACAAAAGTTGTATCATGCAAAATTCATTCGATCAGTGGGCGGGGAAACCCCGCCCATACGCGAGCTACCACGAAACGTATGGGCATGGTAGCGCCATGCCCATACTGGCGACCTGAATACCTGCATACCTGAACACCCTATGTTATAATCCCTCCATGCACGGAGGATTTTTTACAACTTATACCAACCGTCATATAAAACCAAGTGAAAGGGTCGCTGTTTTTATTGATGGCGAAGGGCGATTAACCTGGACTTCACTTTTGCTTTCAGAACTTCCTGATGCTGAAATCTTTCTTGTGGGTGGTACTTTGCGCGATGTTTTGTTAGGGCTTATTCCAAATGACATCGACATTGTTATTCGTAACATTGAACCAAATAAGCTAGAGCGCTGGCTGGCTCGCCATGGCGCTGTCGGAACTATTGAACGCGATTTTGGAACTTTTAAATTTGTGCCTCATGGACAAAGAAAATCAAGTCCAATTGATATTGCTCTGCCTCGAGTTGAGCATATTACCGACAGTCATCGCTCGGGTCGCCGAGATTTAAGAATTGCCTCCAACTTTAAAACTTCCATTGGCGAAGATCTTTCTCGTCGCGATTTTACAGTCAATGCCATGGCTTACAATATTGACACTGGTGAATTTTTAGACCCATTTTGTGGCCTAGCTGATCTTGATACCGGAACAATTCGCACAGTAATGAATCCGGAAGATAGGTTTTACGAAGACTCAACTCGTGTTTTGCGCGCCCTGCGACTTGCCAGCCAACTTGGTTTTGCAATTGAAGCAAATACCTGGGCCGGAGTAATTAATAATCTGGATCTGCTCAACAACAAAGTACTGTCCGAAGATGGATCATATGTTTATGTAACTCCCCACTCGGCAATTGGTAAAGAATTTTTACTCGGATTTACCGCCCACCCGATTCACACTTTAAAACTTTGGGAGGCCTGTGGAGCACTTCAAATTTTTCTGCCAGACATCAAAAAATTGTATTCAATAATTGAAACAGATGGCACAACTGCGCTTGATAAAACAACTCAGGTTTTGCACTTAATGAAAAACCATGAGTTTTTAGCCGGACACGGACTTGAGAGTGCATCAGCCTCAGCACTAGTAGCCGGTCTTTTTGGATTTTCTGAAGAAAATGTTGCCGGTGCAATAAAACTTTGCAAAACTTTGCATTTTCATCAATTTCCAAAAGGCTCAAAAACTCGGGTCGAAATAAGCGATGTTTCTTGGATGCTTGAAAATCTAAAAATATTAGAAACCCATGACCCAGCCGGAATGCGACCGTCCCAGTTTGAAAAAATGTATTGTTCAGATCGTGGTCGTCAACTACTACTTCTTTCACACGCTGTTTATTATGCCGGTGGCGCTCATAGCGTTGGTCGAGAGCGAGTCCACATCGCCAAAAGAATTGCTCGAGATTTTTGTGATAACAGAGTAAGCGCTCCGCGTTTGGTAACAGGGGCTGATATTCAAAAGTTTGGTATAAGGCCGGGCCCAGCCTATCGTGATCTACTCGACCATGTGCGCGATGCTCAGTTAGTCCGCAAAGTAGCATCTCGCCAGGAGGCACTGGACTTGCTCCGCGATAAAATTGAAAATATATAAGAAGACGGTCGGTGTGCGCACACACCGACCGTTCGCTATCGGAGTCGTCTAGGAACAGCTCTCGTCTTGCTGTTCATTTAGCTCCTCTTCGACCTCAATCGTATCAGCCTGAAAAAGTTCGTTGATCGCCGTGGCGGCAGCTACTGCCGCCAGCTCCTCGTCACCGTACATCTCCAAGAACTGCTCGTAAAAAATCGAGATGAGCTCACCAAAGGAGATTTCCATAGCTCTGTTCACGAACGCCTCCATGTTTGAATCAAAAATAGATTAGCAAGTAATATTAAAATCGTCAAAAACACCCCGGGAATCCGAGGTGTCTTTGGTGCGCGTATCTGGACTCGAACCAGAGACCTTTACAATGTCAATGTAACGCTCTAACCAACTGAGCTATACGCGCCTATTCAATTATCAATTTCTGAGTTTTGTCTTTCATTTCATCTTCCTCTACTTTTCCATCAATCCAGGATTGATTCTTGGACCGAGATAAAAGAAGAAGCAATGAACCGCCGACAAACAAAAGAATAAACCAAGCAAGTCCGGAAATCATCATTGCAAAAACTCCGCAAGCGATTATGGCAGAAAAAGATTCTGTCCAACCCACAGCTTTCTCCAAACAAACATTTATTTCCTCTGCTCCCATCATCATGCCAGTATGGGCTGCCCCATACGCGCATCCTGCGCAGAGCAAAGTAAACAAACAACTAAATTGAGTTTTCTTTATTTTTGATGATCGAAAGAGCGCAATGATCGAAAATAACACTCCTCCCACTACCCAAAATATCAAAAACCAGAATACTGCCAGAGGGCCAATAAAATTCATTGGGTTAACCATACTAAACGCTGAGTGCTGACATGGCAAGCCAAGTTATAAAGCCAGTAGCAACTGCGGCTATTAAAAAAGATGCTCCTAAACCAATTGTTGGCGTATCTGAACCCTTAATTCCTTTTACAAGAAACAAGATGCCAACTCCCAATAAAAATGCTGTTACAAAAAACATAATTGATTTTCACTGATGGTCGAGCTGAGCTCGACTGTTCACCTCGCTTAGCTTCTGACAATGTTGTCTTAGCCAAAGCTGAGCTTTGGCGTCATCATGATACAACCCCGAGCTAAGCTCGGTGGTGGGTGTGCCTGGACTCGAACCAGGGACCACAGAGGTATAAGCTCTGCGCTCTAACCAACTGAGCTACACACCCATAATACCTTGATGTGTAGCAAAGTTGGTTATTTGACCAACTGCCTGTCCGCCGTAGCCCCGAGCTTATCGAGGGGCGAAGGAGGAAGCTACACACCCATATTGCCAGTATACCTCAAGCGACCACTAGAATACCCTTTTGACCGCTTGTTGTCAATCGTGTAATACTGGGGTCATTAACAAAAATTGATGAGATTTCGTTAAACGGGATAAACATTTCTGAGGCGTACTAATATTGTACGGTGAAGAAATAGCTAGGACCCGAGAAACGAAAGATCGCTATTTTTGTAATGACCAATCTATGAAACAAATAAAACTGACAAATACAAACCCGGAACGACTGGATGTTGCCGTTTCTCGCGATTTAGAGTTAAGCCGGACTAAAATTCAACGAGCCATTAAAAATGAACAAATCTTCGTTGATGACTCCAAAGCCATTGCCCATCAACTCGTTTCAGATAAAAACAAAGTTTTTTACGATCCAAAAATAACTGAAGTGGTTAAAAAATCAAAAAGCAAACCAGCGCCGCTTGATATCATATACGAAGATAAAAATGTGATAGTGATAAACAAACCGGCTGGAGTGATCGTGCATGATACTGAAACAAATACTGAACCAACCTTGGTTGATGCCCTAATTAAACATGAAAAAAAAATCGCCAAAGTAGGCGACCGGGCAGAACGAGCTGGGCTTGTGCATCGACTCGACAAAGCAGCCTCGGGAATAATGATTATTGCTAAAAATCAAAAAGCATTTGAATTTTTAAAAGATAAATTTCAATCACGCACAGTTGAAAAGCACTACACAGTTTTAGTTCAAGGTCATATGCCAGACGCACACGGTACAATCGATTTTACAATTGAGCGCTCAAAAACAACTGGCCGAATGGCGGCTAAGCCGACCTCGCAAGGTGGAAAGCCAGCAATTACACATTACGATGTCGTTGAGAAATTTCCACATCACACACTACTTGATATAAAAATTGAAACCGGACGAACTCACCAGATCCGCGCTCATATGTTTGCGCTAGAACATCCTGTTGTTGGTGATACGCTTTACCGTCAAAAAGGCGTAAAGCCACGCGACATTGGTAGAATCTTTTTACACGCTCGCGCGCTAACAATTGAGTTACCAAATGGAGAAACAAAAACTTTTGAAGCACCGCTCCCTAATGAATTAAAACAAGTTTTGGAGGAAATTCCAAAGCTATAGATCATATAAGACCAATACGACCTATAATAGTCTATGACTTTCCAAGACGCCCTCAAAAAACTCAAATCAACTTCCCCACTTAGAATTACCATTAGTGGTGATATTGGTTCTGGAAAATCTACTTTTGCCAAACAGTTGGCACAAGAATTGGATTTACCTCGAATCTACATTGGTCAATTCATGCGTGAAGAGGCAGCAAAGCGTGGTCTTACACTAGATGAGTTTAGTAAACTTCAAGAGTCTGACGACACAATTGATAAATACATGGACTCTTTACAACATGAAAAATCAAAAGAACTTGAGAGAGGCATTTTTGAAGGCCGAGTTGCTTGGCATTTCGCGATTGATCCTAAAATAAAAATCTTTTTAGGCGTTGATCCACAAGCAGCAGCTACTCGAATTTGGAACGACAAAAATGACCAGCGCGATAAATACTCTTCAATCGACGAGTTAGCGCAGGCTAATATTACTCGCCGTGAGTCAGAAGAAAAACGCTATAGCAACTATTATGGAATTAGCGCCTATAGCCCAGAAAATTTTAATATCATAATCGACACTTCCGGACTTAGTATCAAACAGGTTTTTGAAAAAACAGTGCGAGAGATAGCTGATTTCTTGACAAAAAACCAGTAGAACGCTACACTTTCGCCGAATTAAAAACTCGTGAATGAAGGGCCCTTCAACCCCTCCTCTGGCGCAAATAACTAAATTTATATGATAGACGAAGAAACAAAAGAGACTAGTGGCCAGAGTCCAGAGGCCGGAGATCAATCAACAGAAGAAGTCCCTGCAGAAATCATCGATGTTCCCGAAGAAAAAGTAGCAGGTAAAGTAGCGACCGAAACTCCTGAAGAAGAAATCGATGAATCTCAAATTGAAGTAATGCCTTATACGCAGCTTCGCCCAGGAATGGTGGTTCGTGTTCATGAAAAGATTATCGACCAAACAGCCAAGGGCGAGCGTGAACGAGTCCAGGTTTTCCAAGGAATCATAATGGGAATTCAAGGAGCTGGTATTTCACGAACAATGAGAATTAGAAAAGATTCAAAAGGTTGGATGGTTGAAAAGATTTTTCCACTATCATCTCCAAAGATTGAAAAAATAGAAGTTGTAAAACAATTCCGAGTCCGCCGAGCCAAACTCGGATATCTCAAAGGAGACTTTAAACGAAAGTTAAAAGAGATCAAAGAAGTAAAAGAAACAAAATAAAAAATCTGGAATTTAGAATCTAGAATCAAAAGAGACCTGCAAGGGTCTCTTTTGATACGCCCCTCTCTCCTCCCTAAAAACCTGTGTATACAAAATATTTCGAAGCTGGATTAGCATTTTGACAATCGAAAACACCTTATTATGCTTTTCGATTGCCCAAAATGCCCAGCAAGGATATATTTTGTATACGCAGGTTTTTTACTATTTCATCGCCTCTTTAATCGCTCTCCCAGTGTGACTATTCTTTTTTGCAATATCTTTTGGCGTTCCTTCGCCAATCACCAAACCACCCTTTATTCCGCCTTCCGGTCCCATATCAATAATCCAATCTGACAGCCTCATAACATCCGGGTTGTGTTCGATTACTAAAATCGAATTTCCCTTATCAACCAACGCGTGCAAAACTTCAAGTAGCTTTCCGGTATCTTCAAAATGAAGTCCGGTTGTTGGCTCGTCTAAAATATACAAAGTTTTTCCAGTTGCTCGGCGTGAAAGCTCGGTGGAAAGTTTGACGCGTTGAGCTTCTCCACCAGAGAGCGTTGTTGCTGACTGACCAAGTTTAACATAACCAAGCCCGACTTCGTGAAGTACATTTAATTTTTCATAAATGTTCGATCTGTCAGCAAAAAATCGTCTAGCTTCATCTACTGTCATATCCAAAACATCAGCAATATTTTTGTGTCGGTAATGAATTTCAAGCACCTCTGGCACATAACGCCTACCAGCACACTCCGGACAATCGACATAAACATCGGGCATAAATTGCATCTCGATTCTAATCTGACCATCACCGGAACAATTCTCACAACGCCCACCTCCTTTTACATTGAAGCTGAATTTTCCAGCATCATATCCGCGTAGCTTTGCTTCCTGGACTTCAGTAAACAAATCACGAATAGCTGTAAAAACGCCAGTGTAAGTAGCCGGATTAGAACGAGGTGTTCGACCAATCGGGGATTGGTCAACCGTTACAACTTTATCAATACTCTTTAAACCCTTAATCTGCTTATGAGCACCGGGGTAAGCTTTGGCGCGGTAAAAATGTTTAGCAAGAGCCTTGCCTAAAATCTCTAAAATAAGAGTTGATTTTCCAGAACCGGAAACTCCAGTTACACAAACCAACTGGCCAAGTGGAATATCCAAATTAACATTCTGCAAATTGTTTTCTGAGGCACCAATAATGGAAATCTTTTTACCATTGCCTTTTCTGTAGCTTTTTGGATTTTTGATTTTTTTCTTACCGCTTAGATATTCACCAGTTAAAGAATTTTTATCTTTTTCTAATTGCTTTGGTGTGCCCTCGGCCACAATTCGTCCGCCGTATTCTCCTGCTCCAGGCCCAACATCAAAAACATAGTCAGCGGCGCGGATCATTTCTTCGTCATGCTCAACCACAATCACCGAGTTGCCCAAGTCGCGTAAATTCTTCATTGTTTTTATTAAATGAGCGTTGTCGCGTGGATGAAGTCCAATTGATGGCTCGTCTAAAACATAGATAACTCCGGAAAGCGCCGCCCCAAGCTGAGTCGCAAGTCTGACGCGTTGAGACTCTCCGCCCGAAAGTGTCATGGCACTACGGTCTAGTGTTAAATATCCAAGGCCAACTTCGAGCAAATGATTGACGCGGATTTTAACTTCTTTTGCCACTCGCTCTATAACTTGACGCTCTGCGCTGTGTACGGGCGTATTGCCATACGCCCGTACGAATTTATTATTCTTTCCATTTAATCCAACAAGCACCTCATCAAAAAAGTTTGAAATATCTTCTATCGGTCTTGAAACAACATCGGCGATTGTTTTGCCACCAATAGTGAAAAGCAGAACCTCTTTTCTCAATCGCATTCCGCCACAGTCTGAGCAAACCATTGAGCGCATATAAGTCTCAAGCTCTTTGCGCACATATTCACTGGAAGTTTCCCTATATTTTCTTTCAAGCATTCCGAGTATTCCTGGAAAATCGACTTCCTGGCCGTTTACTTCATATTTTTCTTCACCAGTACCATTCATGAGCATCTCATAAATCGGCTTTGATAATTTTTCAATCGGTGTTGAAAGACTAATTTTTTTCTTTTTTGAAACTGCGTCCAAAATCGCCATATAGCCATTTTGATTTCCAGCAATTCTGCTCCAAGGTTTAACTGCCCCTTGATCGATTGTCAGTCTAGTGTTTGGAATAACAAGGTCAGGTTCAAGCACTAACTTAATACCAAGACCGGTACATTCAGGACAAGCGCCATAAGGTGAATTAAAAGAAAACAAACGCGGCTCTGGTTTTGGAATCCTGAGCCCTCCCGGTAAATCATATCCGACAATTAAATTTTCTTCGTCACCCGTGTCATCTCGATACATTAAAAGTTCACCGTTTCCCAAGTCGAGCGCTCTGTCTAAAATAACTTGCATTCTTTCTTTTGGAACATCTTTTCCAGCCTCAAATCTTTCTGCCAAAATTTCAATATCGTGTTCTTTTGTTTTTTGTTTCTTCATGTCAATGGCTTCTTCTAAATCCATTATCAAACCATCAAAGCGAACTTCCTTAAAACCGGCGTTACCAGCTGCTACTAAAACCTGCTGATGTTCCCCTTTTTGATTCTTGACCATTGGAATAAAAAGCAGGACCTCGCCTTTTCGGATAGCTCCTGTAATTTCCGCTGAAATATCATCGGTGGTTTTTTCTTCAATTAACTTACCTGTCTTTGGATCGTGTGGTTGACCAACGCGAGCATATAAAACGCGCAGGTAATCATAAATTTCCGTAACAGTTCCAACGGTTGACCGTGGATTGTGCGAGGATGATTTTTGATCAATCGCAATCGTTGGAGACAAGCCGACGATTTCATCAACATCAGGCTTATCTTGTAATTCCAAAAATTGTTTTGCGTAACTTGAAAGTGATTCCATGTATCTTCTCTGACCCTCGGCATAAATAGTATCAAATGCCAGAGATGATTTCCCTGATCCAGATAGCCCGGTAAACACAACAAGCTTGTTCTTTGGGATATCCAGGTTAATGTTTTTTAGGTTATGAACCCGCGCTCCGCGGATTGAAAGTTTTTCTTGATTCACAGTTTTTGTTTATCAAAATTAAGCGTCTGCGAGCATAACATGTAATCTTAATTCTGACAATAGTAATAGGTTTAAATTGTGATCATGCAATCAATTTCATCGCCAGCCTTATCTCTACAAACCGGATCCGGAACACTAGAAGGATCACCGCCGCTTTGACCTTCTTTAATTTTTTCTTCAAGATTTCTAATGTAGCCTGAGTTTATACAGTCAGTTCGCTCAATCTCAGTCATCACGTCTTCGCAATATGGAATAAGCGGACCAAGCCCAACATCACAGGCGTCAACCGCACCTTCCATTTGACTCGGTATCCAAACTTCACACTTTTCGCCTGGTGGCGCAAAACCACACGGATCTTCTTTGCAAACAGTTTGCAAAAGTGGAAAATCATCATTTGTGCCGTCGATGTCATCAAGTTCATTTAGAAGCTCGTCATCAAGCGACAAAGCAAATGACCAAACCTCATCATAACCTCGACAAGAATAATCATAATCAGATCCAAGCACATCACAATCTAAATAATCTTCTACTGAAAAATTTCCACCTGGATAAACCAACTCTACACATTGATCAAATGAAAGATCTAAGTAACCCGTTTCCCAATATTCACAATAATAAATATTATTCTTGTCCTCGTCTCCTTCGGGAACATGCTCCAAATTATGACAATTAGAAGCACTGGCATCCAATCCAGCCGCATCCCACTGAGAACAACTAGCACAGGCGTAACCGCTTTCTTCAGAAGCTGAACGAACGCACTGCTCTTTTGTATCTTCACAGCCGTGATATTCACAAGTATCACCGACTGAGAAAGTTGTATCAGTTTGATCACCAAGATCTGTTACAGTTCCTTTAAAACCGCATTCTTTAGTTCCGCCCGACTCAACTACAACTGTCATGCCAATAATCTCAAGTGTCTCACAAGAAGAGTTAGGATCGATAAAAGTAACTGTTCTAACCTTGGGCGGTTGCAATCTGCCTAGTTCTGTAAAACTTGGATCAATAAATTGGGCAATAGTAACCGCACAAAGCAGAAGAACCATTCCAACCGCAGCATTTTGAATTCTTGTTTTAGCATTGCTAAGCTTTCCCGAGTCCCCCCTGGCTAACATATATTGCAGACCGCCAATCATAATCATCACAATTGCCAAAAGCGACCCAGCCGGAATCAAAAAATTATAAGCAACATTAATATATTCAGGCAAACTATCAATTTCAGTAATTGGAGCTGTAGAGTCACTCGGATTTAAAATCGAAACCGCCAAAGCAACAGATTGACCTGCGCTGTAACAATAGCCCTCACCACTTAGACAAACACTCTCCTGCCCGCCCCACTCTGACGCCACCTCCACACCGTCAATTTCAGTTGTGTCATTTTCGCATTCATACTGCGAATAACATAATGAGTTGCTATCAGGCTTACTCGATTTCTGAGCCTCTGTGTAACAACCCAAATAATTGCCAACACCACAAGTTTCCCGACAAGTATTGGAATCGCTAAAACTACTTCCCTGCAAAACTGCGCCAGCAGTTGATTTGCAAAAACATTCACAGGTCTCGGCTTGGACAAAACCAAATGATCCAAATGAAATTAAAAGAGTAAAGAAGATTATTAAAAATTTTGATTTCATATTGGTTCCATAATAGCAAAAATTAACCCTACTTCCTACCTCCCTACCTCCTACAAACTATGTTATACTGTGATTGACGTAAAACTGTAATTCTGCTAGGATTTCGACGATATGATTTTAAACATTATTCAACTTGTTCTCGCACTACTATTAACAGGCGCCGTTCTAATTCAGGCGCAAGGCGCCGGTCTTGGTGGTGTTTTTGGAGGAGAAGGTGGGGTTTACAGAACCAAGCGCGGAGCAGAAAAAAAGCTTTACACAGCTACAATTGTTCTTGCCATTCTCTTTCTTGGAGTTGCCTTGGCAAATGTTTTGTCATAAATGACTAACTTTCCCAAAAACTTGCTCAACAAATCAAAGCGCTGGTACACATCTGTGCGCAATATTTTTCGCAAATCAGACGGAGCAAAAAAGGCTGACCCAAATCTTGCCCTGCAGCAAGTAGTCTCAGCTCGTAAAAGACAGGGCCTACCTACAAAGTCACAAATTAAATATTTTCCCCAGTTACTTTCTAAAAAAGAAAAACAGATTGCTTCAATTGCTTTTGTAATAATTGTAATCACAGGAATTTTACTTGGACGCGAATTTTTAAATTCACAAAGATTAGTTGTTCCAGCTGTTGGAGGTGAATATACAGAAGGGCTGGTTGGTGCGCCTCAACTTATAAATCCTCTCTATTCTTTAACAAGCGATGTTGATACTGATTTGACCAGACTTATTTACAGTGGCTTGATGAAATACGATACCGCCAACGGTCTTGTGCCCGACTTAGCCGAGTCATATACAATTTCCGAAGATGGAAAAACTTACACTTTTGTTATCCGGGATAACGCGATATGGCACGACGGCGAAAAAGTTTTAGCAGATGACATCATATTCACGATAAACGCCATTCAAAATCCAGACTACCGCAGTCCGCTTGCAGTTAGTTTTACTAATGTTACTGTCGAACAGGTCAACGACCGAACAGTCAGCTTTACACTTCAGGAAGAATTTACGCCTTTTCTTTCGTTCCTGACTGTTGGAATCTTACCATCTCATCTTTGGCAAGAAATTGCTCCATTTAACGCTTCTTTAGCTGAACTCGATAAAAAACCGATTGGTTCCGGGCCGTATATTTTCGAAAAATTAGTTCGAGATTCCAATGGAAACTTAAGAAACTACGAATTAGTAAGAAATCCAAACTTCTACGGTGGGGCCGCATATATTGAAAAACTAACTTTCAAATTTTATTCTGATCTTGCTTCTGGTGTTGACGCGCTTAATAATCATAATATTGAAGGTCTTAGTTATGTACCAATAAACAACCTTGAGTTGTTTAAAAAAGACAGTAGTTTTAAGATGTATTTTCCACAAATGCATCAATATACTGCTTTATTTATAAATGAGGACAATAATTCAATATTGGCCGATAACGATGTTCGCCGAGCGCTTGCGACTGGTACAAATAAAAATCAGATTATTGACAATATTCTGCTTGGTCACGGACTAGCTATTGATACTTTTATTCTTCCAGGAATGCTGGGTGAAAATCCAGATGTAACAAAATATGGTTATGACCTTGAAGCAGCTAAAGCATTGCTTAATGACGCAGGCTGGACAATAAGCAATACCACCGATGAAAAAGTAAAGGTAGTTGAAGAAGAAACAACAAACACATCAGAAACTGAAACAACTGATAATATCGAAGACTCAACAGATACGGCTGAGGAGGCAGAAATGTCATTGATTAGAACAAAAGATGGCAAAACATTGGAGCTTGAAATTGTCACTGTTGATTCAGCTGAACTAGTTCAGACGGCGGAAGAAATAAAAGCACAGTGGCTAGAATTAGGCGTACTTGCAAATATAAATATTGTTAGTGTTACAACTCTACAGAGTGATATTTTGAAAAACAGAAATTACGATATTTTGCTCTCAGGTGAACTTTACGGAATAGACACTGATCCATACGCTTTCTGGCATTCTTCACAAAGCGATTATCCTGGCCTTAATTTATCACAGTTTGCAAACAGTGAAGCCGACGACTATATTGAAGCCGGAAGAACAACACAAGACATTGAAAAAAGAACAAAAGCTTACCAAGAATTACAAAACATTGTTGCTGAAGAAATCCCAGCTATTTTCTTGTATCAGCCTTATTATGTTTATGTAACAGCTAGCAAAATCAAAGGCGTTACAATTGAACAAATGGTTTCCCCGGCAGACAGATTTAGCCGCATAAACGAGTGGCATATTAAGACTAGAAAAGTTTTCGGAAAAGATGAAGAAACAGAAGTGATTGATGAGGCAGAGGTCATTGAAGAGATTGACCCGGCAGCGTTATATTCTAATTAAAAATGCGACATAGGCTATCATGTAGTTACTGCTAACTCATGACTAAATGCCTATGCCACACATAGATGAGCGTATCATAA